>DDSI01000279.1 GCA_002343335.1 Bacteriovoracaceae bacterium UBA2394 | reverse complement strand
GTAGCAGGACGAAAGGACACCCCATCTTTAGCGGTGAGGGTGTTTTTAAGCTCATCCAGCTCCGCGTAGAACGAAGCGTACTCTGGGACATGGCGATGTTCGTCGCCTACCAATAAAAGGCGACCCGGCCCCTGCGTTTGTTTGTACGCCTTCCAAGCGTTCAGAAGCCTAAGAATGCCCTTTCGTTGAACAATGAGACCGACGAACAGCGCAATAAATTCATCTTGAGGGAGTTGAAATTTCTTTCGCAGCTCGCGCCGCTCTTCCTCTGTGCATTTTGCAAATCGATCCAAATTCACCCCATTCGTAATCACTTGAAGCTTCGCCTTGTCGGCCCCAAGGGCTTCCAACCCCTGTCGGAGCGCAGTCGTACTGGTGACGATGGCGGAATGTCGGTTGAGCATGAGACGAATGAGGAATCGGATCGCTGTATCTTTTAATTTTGAACGCCTCATCCCGCAGTCGTCTCTCTGACTGACTGCCATCGTACTTACAAAAATAGATTCCACGCCGCGCCAGCGCAGCAAAGGGAGCATCACGAGTTGAGAGAGATCAAAGGCTAAATTCAAAATCACATGGGGCCTACCGGGATGAAAAAGAATGAATCGGTAGGCGGCTCGGAAAAAACATTCTGATCTTTTGGAATCCTCCGGAGATCCTATTCGAACGACGGAGTGACTTCCGAAATCTTCTTCGCGCGAGGACTCATTTTGATAGGGAGTGATGAAGGTGACTTCAATGTCCTTGCTTTCAAGAGCGGGGCAGTATCGGACAAATCGTTCCACCGGTCCCGCCCAGCGGGGAGCAAAGGCAAAGCTTACGATCCAAAGCTTGATGGGAGAACTCATGAGTGAAGGAGACGTTTTCCAAGGGTCAAACCGCGAGCTAAAACTTCGTCGGAATTGATGTAAGCCCACTCTCCAAATCGACCCACACTGTAGATTTCATTCTCTTCCAAGAACGACTTAATATTTTTTACAATCTCCGAACGATCATGCGTAGGCACTGGATAGGCATATTTTACATCGATGGAAAATGCATTTAGAACTTCACTCTCTGATCGAATCATTTTCATCTGGAGAAGATTTTCAACGACCCACTTCTCTAAGTCGGCTCTCTTTAAGGGTTTTTGAGGCGAGTAGGAGACTTCGGCCATGATTCCGTGACGCGGTTGTTTTCTCAAATAGTCGGAAGAATTGTGGTTCATCGCCGTCTTGTGCGCGGCGATGTTGGGATCGGCCGCGTAAATTCTCTGAACCGGTGTATCAATGGGATGATCAATCACCACCATGACCACTTTCAAAGAAAGATAATCGAGTTTTGAAGCTGCCGTGAGGACGTCGGCCGGGCAGTTATCCACGAGCGCCAGAAGCTCATTCACAGGCATCGAAGATACGAGTCGGCGATAGGGATATGATTTGCCATCTTTTGTGAATAATCTTTTGTCTTTCAACTCAATACGGCCGACGGTGCGATCGTATTCGATATTTTTGACCTGCTTTGCCAGAGTTTTGAAAATTTCTCCAAAGCCTCCCTTGGCGGGATAGGCCACGTTTGTATCCGCCTGGAGAGGCTTGCGTNNGAATTTTTCTTTCACGCCTTCAGGAGCGGCTACGCGTTCACCCGTCCAGTTGGCCGTCAAGCGCCTTAGATCGCGTCCCCAGAGTTTTTGATTGTAGGGCAGCATGAAGTGTTTAGCGATGCCAGGGCCGAATTTTTTATGGATGAACTCATTGTAGTCCGGAAAATCCCCCGTCTCGACCTGATCGAGACCCTTTACGCATTCTTCAATAACATTTTGATCGGAGAGTTCACGAAAATTCTTCTGAAAGGGATAATTGATGAGATCATTTCCAGAAAAGCAACGCGCTTCTCGCTTTTGTTCAAACATCTCCAACGAATTGAAAACAAGATCTCGAACTTCCGGATGCGGCGTGTGAAAGGAATGTCCACCAATGTCGAACGTCGCGCCGTCTCTCTCGATCGTCGCAGAACCTCCGCCGATCTCCTTCGAGCGCTCTAGCACGAGGCATTCATTTTGAAGTCCCAGGGTCGCTCCAATCCCTGCCGGCCCGAGGCCGATTACAATTGTTTCATTGTCCATTTGTAACTTCCTTTATCTGAGTCGTTTGCGACGGCTCAGGATAAATGAGCTGTCGAGCACGAGTTCGAATGAAAGACGGTAGACTCAATCTTAACGAGTGTGGCACCAAAGCGATTCCCATAGCAAAGAGAGGTTTTGCCAGCATGGTGAAAGGGAAGTTTAAGCTCCAAATTGCTTTCATGCGAAGCCAATTGTGGTGAAGCTCACGCGTACGACTCGTGAACCCGTAAAAAAAATAACGCTTTCCATGATGAGTCACTCGCAGCAAGCGTTCCTTAAGGTTTGCAATCTCGCAAATCGCGGCAGCGCGGATGAAAATTTCTCGATCCAAAAGAAACTTTCGACCGATATCGTAGCCCTTCAATTTTTGAAGAACGGGCATGCGAAACATAATGCTCGAATGATGAAAGGGTTGGCCCTGAGTGAGAGCCTGCCTCAGTGAATGATTGTCGAGAGGGAGATCGATCGTGCGAAGGAGGCCAGTTTCAGTTTCAAAGATTTCGTACTGACTTCCGAGCATGCCCACCTCGGGATGCGCTAAAAAAAAGGCGATCTGCTTCTCGAGGCGGTCAGGAGTAGATAGGTCATCGGCGTCATTGATGGCCAAAAATTCCCCGTTGGCCCTTTCGATTCCAAAATTGAGCGCTTTCGCCCGGCCAAGTCGACCCGGCGTGAAAATTTTAATTCGAAAATCTTGGACAGCAAATTCACGGAGGATTTTTAAGCTTTCGTCTGTGCTTCCATCCTCGACGCAAATGATTTCGAAGGGTGAATAGGTTTGGGCTTGAAGAGCTCGCAGAGTGCTCGCAAGCTGGGCCTCCGCATTGTAGATCGTGATTAAAACTGAAACGAGAGGGCGCTCCATTACTGCACCTCGCTGATGACAAAACGGCGCTTACCTTCTTTGGTGGTTGGAATTTCTTCCACTCTTTCAAAATCCACGGAAATATCTGCACCTCGTTGCGAGAGAGCGCTGCGAATTTCATCAAGGTAAGAATGGGTGAGAGATT
This sequence comes from Bacteriovoracaceae bacterium UBA2394, assembly GCA_002343335.1. Classification (GTDB taxonomy): domain Bacteria; phylum Bdellovibrionota; class UBA2394; order UBA2394; family UBA2394; genus UBA2394. The sequence continues at coordinate 30,697 of DDSI01000279.1, read as the reverse complement.
CTTCCGATACCCATCGAATGAGAATCCGATCTTTTTCCTTTTGCACGACCTGAAAGTGTTTGATCGCTGGAAATTTATTGAGCGTGCCGGTGAAGAAGTGGACGATCAAACGATTGCCGGAAGGCGTAACGATCAGATCCGTGTCGCGCCCCTGAATCGAATCCATGATATCGTAGCTGCTTCCGCACGCGCACTTTTCTTGGGCGCTGAGAACTCCGAGATCGCCTACGCGATAGCGAATTAGCGGCGTTGTCCCAGGGATGAGTCTTGTCAAAATGAGGTGACCCAAGGTGCCCTTAGGAACCGGCTTTCCTTCATCGTCCACGACTTCTACATGCACGAAAGGAGCGTAGAGATGATAATTCGTGCCATGGCCACACTGCGCGGAGACCGTGATACCCTCAGCACATCCGTAAGTATCGAAAACGCGGGTCTGAAAGGCGGACTCAATGGATCTTCGATAGTGTTCGAATAAATTGTCACCCCAGGTCACAACGGCATCGAGCTTAATCGAGCGATGAGTTTGCCGCGCTCGTTCGGCGAGAGAAAAGATACTGCCCGGAAAGCCATGCACATGCTTAATTTTTTGCGACTCAATTTTATCGAGTAGGCGATCGAGAGCTTCGTTCCTTAAAATTCCACTGAAGGCATATTCACAGGAAAGCGCACGATCCTTCAGCGCTTTAAAAAAAGTACGCTTCATGCTGAATCCAAATTGAACGTGTCGATCTCCAAAATTCCATCCGGAAAGTTTCAAGCCGTAAAGATGGCAGGCGTAAAGCATGCCTGTGGTGTCGGTGTCCTCTCGCACCACGAGGTTCGTCCCGGTCGAACCTGAAGAGCAAACATCGTACGTTTTAAATTTGGAGGGACGTTGCATTCGGCCACTCACAAAATTCTCTCGAATGGCGTCCTTCGTCAGAATGGGCAATTTGGTGAGGTCCGAAAGGCTTTGAAAATCTTTGGGCGTTAAGGATCGATCCGCAAAGATTTTTTGGTAAAAAGGAACCTCGCTGTAGACGGTCTGAACGAGTTCTCGAGCTTTGGCATCGCGGTGCGCGATCAGCGTGGAGCGATCCCAATTTTGGGCATTGAGAAGCGTCTGAAATTTCGACTGGGCTCCGAATTGCTGCCACCAATCAGCCACGGGAAAGACCAGGTTTTTAAGCAGCGCCCCTCTCAAACTCACAGCGGAAAATATATAAGTTTTCTCTCAAAATGGAAAACGGTAACATTTCTGCAATGCTGACAAAAGAGCGTCTAGAGTGCTTAGAATGCGGTTTAGCGCTATCTCGGGCGGTTGAAAATTGGAGTTGCGAGAATAATCACCAATATCCGGAATTTGACGGCATTCCTTACGTTTTGAAGGGCAGTTTAAAGCCCACTCGATTGAAGCCGGTGAAGCCAGGGCATTCCTGGGCCGTCTTAGGATCTCGTCGATTGTGGTTTGGGAAATTGAAACATCGAAGATCGGTCAATAAAATGTCAGATCGATTTGACAAAGATGATACGGTGAATTTTTCCGATTTCGATTATTTGTGCCTTTCGCCTAGCATCGTTCTTTCCGCGAGGATGAAATAAAATGGAACGAAGGATCGAAGGAAGTTTACTCTTTTTCATGCTCTTTATTCTGCCATTTCAGAATGAAATCGAAATTCTTCCGGGATTTAGTTTGGTTTGGGGAATTTTTGGTCTGGTCGGACTTTATTGTCTTTTTGTGATTCCCGATCGGCTCAATAAAAATTTGTTCCATCCTCTCCTGTTAATTTTCTATCCCTTGGTGGCCTGGGCTTTCTTAATTGAAACCTTTTCTGACCATCGAAGTTATTCAGAATGCTTTCAGATTTTGCAGATGCTTGTCGGCGCTGGACTCATCACAACATTGATGAGTGCGGGCCATCATCAACGAGTCGCGCTTTATGGATTGATCGCCGGAGGTGTCTATCTCTCGGCTCTCCTCTTATCGCAAGCCTATCAAGTTCTCTTAGGGGCATCGGTAGCAAATGCCTACGGAGCTTCCGCTGTTCGTGTGGAGGTATTTCGAGATTTACAGATGAATGCCAATTTAAATGAAATGGCATTCTATTTGGCCATTTCATCGATGTCGTGCCTGGTACTGGCGCTCGATAAGGCCAGTGCATGGCAAGCTCGACTCCTGGCTTATCTTTGCCTCGTCTTTTGCGCGTTGGGAGCTCTCATGCCTATGTCACGCGGCGGCGCGATTGTATTGATCGTGTCCTTGCTCGCAGTGGTCAGGGGTTATCGAAAGAGCTTTGGTGGTATCGTTGTGGTCGGTGGAGTCTTAGTGGGAATTATCGCGCTTTTAATTCCACAAGTAGTGCTCACCCGATTGACGGCCACTAACACGGAATATCAAGGCAAAGAAGATTCTCGAATGGTTTTAGTTCAAAACTTTTTTAATGAATTCTCGGAATTCTGGTGGAGGGGAGTGGGCACCAATAACTACTGGGAGGCCTGGGGGCACCAACATGGGTTTGTCTTTAAAGAGGGATTTACCGTGGGAACGCACAATGCACTTTTTCAGGCCTGGGTTTATTGGGGATTCGTGGGAGCGATTCTCTTTGTGGGGAGCTACTTCATTTTTTTGAAATCGATCGCTTTTTTGGAAAGAGGGACTCTTGAAGCCTCATTTGTTAAATCGCTCTCGGTAAGCTTAGTGGTTCTTTTGGCGGTCACTCATATCCTATTTGCTAAGGAAATTTCTATTATTTTAGGTTTAGGAATCGGATTGATGGAAACGGTGAAGAGGACCGAAAGTGCCATTGCGTAAGATCGTTTACATCATAGGAGAGCTCGGAGCGGGAGGAGCGGAACGGCAGTTGCACCTTCTCTTGCGCTGTTTGGATCGAACCAAGGTGGAACCTCTTTTAGTGGTTTGGAATTTAGATCCTTCGCAGGAACTTCATCCCCACTATTTTAATTTAGATATACGCATTCTATCGATTTCTCGTCGTGGCGGCAGACTGGGTCGGTTGATTTCCTTTTTGGCGCTCATGTGGAAAGAGCGGCCTGATTATATTCACTCCATCGGATTTCACACGAATTTCGCCGCGTGGTTGGCGCATTGGATTCCAGGCATCAAAGGCTCCTTGGGCGGGTTTCAGAGCGATTATTTTCACGAAGTGAAAAAAACCGGTCGCATCGTAGGAAAGCTTTGCGCCCGATACCCTAAAACTGCGATTAGCAATTCCTCTGCTACCATTCGAACGATTGAGAGTTTGAAAACGCTTTGGAAACCTAAAAACATTTACCACTTTGAAAATTCCGTTGAGGCAAAATATTTTGATGCCTTTCAACGATTAGAAAGGACCTCCGCCTCATCCAACCCCGTAGTTCAGCTCGTGGGAGTGGGGCGGCTTAATGGAGAGAAACGATGGGAAAACTTTGTCGAAGTTTTGAGTAAATTCAAAATCCGGCATCCCGAAATTTCGTGGCATTGTCGTATTTTGGGAGAAGGCGTTACGCGTCCAATTATCGAGGCGCGAATCAAAGAGCTTAAGATGGAAAAAGACGTTGAACTTGTGGGCTTCGTGGACAATGTCGAGGAAGGCTTACGACAGGGAGACATCTTTGTTTTTTATTCTGAGTTCGAGGGCTCTCCCAATGTCGTCTCGGAAGCGATGGCCGTTGGTCTTCCCGTCATTTCTACGCCGGCGGGGGACCTGCCTGATGTCATTCGAAACGGCCAAAATGGATATCTCGCGGATGATCCGAACGAATACATTCGGATTCTCGCGAAATTGTGTAAGGATTCCGAACTTCGTAGGCGCCTGGGAGCTGCCGGTCGCGAAACGATGTATCAGTCTCGCTCTGCGGAAACGCTCTGGGATCGATTGGCTTCCATCTACGATCGAGTGGGATGGCTGCCTCGTGTTGGTACGTCGCCATGACGAAACATCTCTGTCTTTTAGGATTGATGACCAGTCATACTCGAAATGGTGACGGGTATCGAGGGCAGTGCCTCACACTGAAGCATCTGTTTGAAAAGGACGGGTACGAGCTTACTTGCGCCTCCACTCAGTTGAATCCTTTTTTGCGCTTGCTCGAGATGATGGGGGCGATTGTCAAATCGGTAGGGCGCGCCAAAGTCGTGGTTTTAGATATCTACGGTGGAAGAAGTTTTTATATCGAAGATGTAGTGAGCCTATGGGGTACTATCTGGCGGCGAAAAATGATTTTTGTTTTTCGAGGGGGAGACCTTCCAGAATTTTTCAAAAGACATCCGGGTTGGGCTCGGCGGGNNTGCGGGTGACGCCATCCGCTTATCTTCAAGATTCTCTCAAAGAATTGGGATTTGAAACGGTGGTTGTTCCAAACACCATCGATCTTAGCCAGTTCGACTATCGACAACGAGTCTCCGCGCGCCCACGGATGCTTTGGATGAGGACATTTCATCCAGTCTACAATCCGGAAATGGCCGTGGAAGTTTTAGCAAAGGTCAGAAAAAAGTTCCCAGAAGCCACTTTGACGATGGCTGGAGGGGATCGAAACTACATTCAAAATGTAAAGGAGTTGGCTCGAAGATTAAAGGTAGAAGAAGGGATGCGATTTGTGGGATTTCTAGACGCTGAAGGAAAGCGTCGAGAAATGAATGAAGCGGATATCTTTCTCAATACCAATCGAATCGATAACATGCCGGTTTCGGTGGTAGAGGCATGTGCCTCTGGAATGGCGGTTGTCGCAACGTCCGTAGGGGGCGTTCCCTATCTTTTACAAGATCAATCGAACGGAATGTTGGTTCCCAATGAGAACTCCGATGCCATGGCCTCGGCGGTGATTCAGCTCCTAGAGACGCCCAAGCTGGCCGCCCATGTTTCCTCCGGTGCAAAAACGGTAGCGGACTGCTCGTCTTGGAGTGAGGTGCGCAAAAAATCGAATGCACTTTTGGAAATGGGTGAAAACCGAGAAGCTATTTGATGTGTGGTTTAGCGGGATTTTTACATTTCGATCCTCAAAAAACCGCGTCGAAGATCACGGTGCAGGCGATGACGGATGCAATCGAATCCCGTGGTCCGGATGATGAAGGGCAGTGGGTTGAGGGGCCTGTCGCTCTCGGTTCTCGCAGACTTTCGATTTTAGATTTGAGTGCAGAGGGCCGCATGCCGATGACGAGCGCGGACGGTCGATTCGTAATCGCTTACAACGGCGAAATTTATAACTTCAAAGAGCTCGCTTCAAAATATTTGGCCGGACATCCTTTTCGATCGCGAAGCGATACTGAAGTTTTACTGGAACTTTTGAGAAAAAAGGGAGTTTCCATTCTCGAAGAGCTCAATGGCATGTTTGCCTTTGCACTCTGGGATCGAAAATTGAAGGAGTTAACCCTGGGAAGGGATCGTCTGGGCGTAAAACCCCTCTATTATATAGAGCAAAGTGGCAGCCTCTATTTTGCTTCCGAGGAGAAGGCCTTTGCGGCAGCCGGGCTGGACTTAGCCTGGGATGAGTCAACCTTGGGAGAACTACTCGTCTTTCGATGGGTCGCCGGTGAACGGACGCCCTTTCGCGAGGTGAAACGACTTCTTCCAGGACACTATTTGGTGGTGAATTCAAAAGGGATGGAGAGACGCACCTGGTGGAGTCTTTCAGAGAAAGTGAAAGAGGTGCGAGAGAAGCCTTCTTCTTACAAGGAGGCTCAGAAAGAATTTGAAGAGTTATTTGCTTCCTCTGTGCGGTATCGCCAGATCAGCGACGTTCCCGTGGGGGTCATGTTGAGCGGCGGGCTAGATTCAGGCGCTGTGGCAGTGGCTCTTGCGGAGACAGGCGCTTCACAAGTTGAAAGCTTTACGGTGTGTTTTGATAACGAAGATTACAATGAGGAGGCGCTCGCGCGATCCACGGCAACAAAGCACGGACTTTCATTCAACCGAATTCAGCTAAACCAAAACGATCTCATTGAAACGCTCGATCAAGCGCAGTGGGCGAGCGACGAACCGATGATCCATGGCAATGACCCACATTTGTTTTTGCTCTCCCGAATTGCGAAATCTCGTGTGAGTGTTTTGCTCTCCGGTGAAGGCGCCGATGAAGTTTTAGGCGGATATATGAGATATCTTCCCCTTCAAGTTCCTTATGGAATTTACCCCATCGCGAAAGCATTGTTGCCCAAGGAGGGGGCGGGGCGACTGGCAAAGTTGAATCGGTTGCTGTCGGAGCCCGGTGGCGCGACCAACCTCATTCGATTTAATTCGGCAAATTTGTATCCCTTTGAAATTTTAAACGTGACAAAGGCTTTCGACGAACGCGAAAAATTTATGCGACAGGCAGCGGAAGCCTATCCCACTGATGCCTTTCGTCAGGCCATGTTTTACGATCATCTGACATTTTTAGAGTCTGTGCTACATCGCAATGATCGCATGACCATGGGAGCTTCGATTGAATGCCGTGTTCCCTTTTTGGATTTTCGACTGGTGGAGTGGGCTGCGCGACAACCTAAGTCGCATCTCGTTCAAATGAGTCGTGGAAAGAAAATTCTGCGTGATACCTTTGTAAAGCGTCTCCCTTCGGAAGTGCAGCGAGCAAAAAAGTGGGGCTTCGGCGTGCCTTGGAGCCGCTATTTGCTGGAGTGGCCTAAGCTTCGAGAGCGGCATGAGGAATTTAAACAACTGCCCTTTGCGCGCGAGCTCAATACTTCCTCTCCTGCCGCGAATGCCTATCTGCAGATTCAAATTTTCTTTTTGGGGTTGTGGTTGACTCAGATATTTCCAAAATATCGAGCGTTGCAATCAACCACGCGTCATCTCCACCATGGATGAACTTCTTCGTCGAAGAAGTACAAAATCCAGCAACCCCCTAAAGAAGCCAAAGGCATAACCGAAATGCATCAATGAGATTGCGATAGGCAAATAGCAACAAGTGAGAAATGAGGATTGTCTCCAATGATAGAGGGCCGCCAAAGAAAGTGTAAGCCCATAGCTTCCAAAGAGCATGAGGAACGCCTGTATATTAAGAACGAAGGCCAGGATAAGGGAGGCGACGAAAATGGAAGGAGCGAATTGTCGAAGAGAGGCCGCGCGCTTTAGTTTTTGAATGACCGCCACTCGCCAGTATCCATATTGCACAAATTGTCGAAAGAGTTGGGTCGGAGTTTCGCGAACAAAATAGTCGCTTCGAATTTTAGGGGTGATGTAATTTTTCAAGCCCATCATTTGGAGTCGCAATAGAAATTCATCATCTTGATTTCGCACAAATGATTCATCGTAGTATCCCACTTCATCAAATAGCGATTTGCGAAAGACGGGGAAGGCCGATCCAAATGCGTAGCCTTCAAAATTCGGGTAGCGATGCGTTGCATTTCCAATTCCGAGAGGATGGGCCATGGCCACCGCAACGGCTCGGCCAAAGGTCGTCCTCGCGACGGAGTGCACCGGCCCACCGGTACCGACGACTTCTGGATGGTCATTTAAAACTCGGACGGATTCGGTGATGTAGTTTTGAGCCACATGGGTGTGGCCCCCAACGATCATCACGATATCGCCGCGCGCGGCGCGAATTCCCATGTTAAAGGCGGCAGCCACAAAAAGTTTAGGATTGTCGATGAGTCGGATTCGGGAATCTGTTTTGGAAAAATGTGCGCAGAGCTCTCTTGTCCCATCCGTGGACATCCCATCTACAATCAGGATTTCAAATCGGTCGGTGGGATAATCTTGCTCCATCAAATTGCGAAGCGTGATTTCCAAATGCGCCTTCTCATTTCGGATAGGAACGATCACCGAAACGAAGGGACGTTCGCTCATACTTTTGAGTGAGGGCGGGGTAAAATCTCTACGACAAAGTCCATTCCATAGCCTTGGATGGGAAATATTCGATAAGAGCCAACCTTCGGAATGGAATTTAAAAGAGAAGTCATTTGTTGAAAGGAATAAAGCCAGATGGGGCAACCGCGCAATCGATAGCGTAAAATGCGAGCCGAGCCTCTCAATAGCGTTCTTTTGGGAATCGAAACGATTACGCTCTTTGTCGTCATCGAGAGTGCTTTCGTCAGAAAGGCTTTGGGATCCGCGATGTAGTCGAGAACGCCCATCGCAAAAGTATGATCAAAGGGTTTCATAGATGAGAATTGATCAAACCCCATTTGGAAAAATTTCAATTGCGGTAGATCTTTGGCGGATTCTTTCGCCTTCGCAATCATGACTTCCGAGAAGTCGATGCCCGTGTAATCCTCAACACCCATCGTGGAGAGTCGGAGACCGTAGCGCCCGTCGCCGCAACCGATGTCGAGCACGCGTTTCCCCTGAAGCGGGCAGAGAAGATGGAGGCAGATTTGTTCACGCTCATGAAGATCGCGCCAGAGCCCAGCCTTCAGGCCTTTCAACTGCTTCCAGGATTCCGCATCGTAGGAAGAGATGAAATTGTCTGCATATCCTTCAAAGTATTGCTGTGCGCCCGATTTTTCTTTCATGGATCAACTCCCCACAAGTTTGAAATTGAAAGGTCTTCAGCAATTTCCGAAGACGCGGCTTTATTCTGCTGCGGAACAATCCTTGATGCAATTGAATCTTCCAGGGGATCTCCTCACCTTTAAAATCGTTCTCCGCGAGCTCATACGGGTGAAGGTACAGCATCGTCGGGATATTCTCGCGGCTCATTCTTTTCATACAGAGAGAAGTCAGCGCATAGGGGAGCAATCGCAAATAACCCCCGCCCCCAAAAGGGAATCGCTTCTGGCCCCATTCGATTACGGAAAGAGGGAGCTCCACAATCGGAAATTTTTCCAGACGAAAGGGCTCTCTTGGAGCGTGATCAAATCCATAGCGCCTCATCTTTTTTGGAAAAACGCTTGAGTCATACAAAATGCCCTGCTCGCTAAGTTCTTCCCAAAACCAATCCATATTTCTCTCAATGGAAAAATCTGGCGCGCGAAAACCAATAACCTTGGCTCCTGAAATATTTTCTAAAGATTGAATCGAGCGCTTCAATTCTTCACGAAAAGCGGAGCGACCTAGAGAAAAAAGAGGGCGATGTGAATAGGCGTGGCTGGCGAGTTCGTGGCCCGCGGAATGAATTTGTCGAATGAGTTCAGGATATTTCTCAGTGACCATGCCTTGAACGAAAAAGGTGGCTTTCACGGGGAACTCCTCTAGCAAGTCCAAACACTCCTGTGTGTTTACTAGCGCGCGATCCGAAATGGGACGATCAAAATCCCACGTCGATTGAAACCAGTCTTCAATATCGAAGGTGAGAAGATGCTTCACGCCGAAGGCACCTTTCGAATGATGGCCACATAGTGCGTTCGTAAAAATGGAAAATAAGCTAAGAGCGTGGAAAGAAAATAACCCAGTCTGCGCGTCAAAGGTGGCGCAAGGGTCACCCGGCGGATTGTGATTTCACAATTTGGAAATAAAACTTCAATTTCATTCTTTTTCATTCCTCGTACATCTGGATTGTTCGGATTATCGAANNAGAAAAAGTCATACCAAAGAATACAGCCGCCCCTCTTTAAAACTCTCAGCATTTCAGCCGCGGCCCGTTGTCTAGTCGCTTGATCCAAAATAGAAGAAAAGACGGTAGATTGGACGACAAGATCAAATTCATCGTTGGAAAAGGGGAGCGTCGAAATATTTTGGCAAAGGAGGTGGACGGCGGAGGGTAGACGCTCTTTCGCCTGAGCAATGCTGTGAGGAAGTAAATCTAAACCCGTGAGATTATCCGCTCGGGCGCCCCAGCGGACGAAGTCCAATAGTACAACGCCGGAGCCGCATCCCACCTCCAAAATCTTCTGATCAGAAAGAGGCTCCTTCAGAGCTTTCTTTAACGACTTCAGAATGGCTCGTTCTCTCTCCTGAACGGTAAAAAGATTTCCAAAATTGAAAAAGGAATACCGAAAATCATTCGGAGTTCTGCGACTGTAGGCAGACTTAAGTCGTTCTTCTTCCATGGTATCAGTTGAAGGAGAACTCATGTGATTCGAACCTCCACACCGCGCTCATGAAGATGGCTTTTGATCTCCGGAATAGTCGCGTGATTGAAATGTAAAATGGCGCCGAGCGCGGCGGCGTCTGCATCGCACTGATGAAAGCCTTCAAAGAGATGCTCAGAAGTGCCCGCTCCACCGCTCGCGATCAGCGGAATTTGGATGACCTTTGAAATTTCAGAAATCAAATTCAGATCAAATCCCTTTCGGGTTCCATCTTGATCGATGGAGGTAATGAGGATTTCACCCGCCCCGAGGTTTTGAAGTTCCTTCGCCCACACAATGACATCTAGGCCGGTAGATTCTCTGCCATTTTCAATCATCACCTTCCAGCCGCTTTGATCTTTCTTGGCTTCAATGGCCGCGACCACGCATTGGCTTCCGAAATACTTGGCAATCTCCGTTACAAGTGCGGGTTGTTTCACGGCTGCGGAATTGAGTGTTACTTTGTCTGCGCCTGCTCGTAGAAGAGCATCGACATCTTTGAGGCTTCGAACTCCTCCTCCTACCGTCATAGGAATAAAGACTTCCTTCGCGGTTCGTTCGACGACATCGACAATATTGTTTCTTCCATAGAGCGAGGCCACTGTATCAATGAATATGATCTCGTCCGCGCCAGTCGTGGCATATTTCTGAGCCAGTTGCTCGGGGCGTCCTACCACGCGTAGCCCTTCCAAGTGGAGGCCTCGGACGACATTTTCGCCCTTGATATCAAGTCGAGCAATAATTCGTTTCATGAACCTATTAAGAAACCCGGTGTTTCAAGTGCCAGGTGTCGGATTTCTTTTCCCACAAATGCGGAGAGCGATTTCGATCGATCGTTTCCCAAAACTTCTCTTCAGTAATTCCGATATATTCTAAAAATTCCGGGAAATACTTTTTCGGAAACTCTCCATCATATTTGTGAACGAGCGCCACCGCTTCTTCACGAGTGATATGTCCATCTCGGATTTCATGAGCAGCGTCATTCATGGCGCGGCCCTGACCAAACTTGATGAACATGGTGTAGTAATGGAATCCATCGATGCGATCATCGAGGCTGGCGTATTTGGAGTAAGTGCCTTCCGATCGCTCGGGGTTGGGCAGAAACCCGCAATTTTCCGCTGCATAGTAGTAATTTTCCTGTGGCTTCCAATGATGATAAAAAGACATGTAGTGGATTTCGCACTGGAGCCTTTCGGCTTCGTCTCGATAGATCGGCAAGTACGGCGCAAAATCCGCCAATTCAAGGTGATGCTGCCGCATCAATTCACCCATCTCCATTCCGCCAAAGAAAAGTTTCTGATCGCGCTCGCGGGTATAGTGCGCTCGATCCATGAGTGGGGACTGAGTTTCAGAAATCTTATTGTGATACTCTGCCTGGTTCTCTCCATACATAATGAGAGGAACGTCATATTGAAGGGCTATGCGCGGCGCCAAATTTTTCTGGCCGATGATGAAGGGTTGAAAAGGATTTAATAAATTTAGAAATGCCAATCGAGTGAAGAGAGCATGCACCTTCGGATTGGGAGTGAATAAAATATTGTCGAGGCCGCTTTTGTAGATCCAAGCCTGAAAATTTTTCCATCCGATTTCAGTATAGATGTGCGGCGCCCAGGTTACCGTGAGGGGGTGCATGCCATAGCGTTTCTTTAAAATATGCGATACGTAAGCACTGTCTTTGCCGCCACTACCTGGCACCACGACGTCAAATCGGCCATCGGTGCGGCGGTGTTTATCTAAGAGCTGCACGAGCTTCTCTTCGCGCTGTTTCCAGTCGATCTTCGATTTAATGTCCAAATAACGGCACGCATGGCAGACGCCGTCTTCGTCAAATGCGACGGTTTCAATCTTGGAATTATTTTTGCGCAGCTCCGGAGAGGTAGAGGGACGCTGATTCGACATGACACAGCGGGAGCAAAAAATCACCTTTTCCGGAAGTCCATGAAGAACACGATCCGCCCGCACTTCGGTTTCTGTCTTAGAATTTACCGCTACGGTTTCCATTTGCAAAAATTAGAAAGAATTTGGAGCCCCACCTTGTCCGATTTCTCCGGATGAAATTGACATCCAAGGATACTACCTTGAATCACTGCAGCGGCAAAGTCTTCTCCATAGTGCGCCGATGCTGCAATGTCGGCATCCGGCAAACCATAGAGGATGTAGGAATGAACAAAATAAAAACGAGATTTTTCTGGAATGCCGTCGAAGAGGGGATGGGGCTTTGGGGTTATAAGCGACCACCCGACGTGGGGGAGCTTGGTTTTGGGATCCTTGGGTTGTAGCCTACGCACTCGTCCCTTAAGCCATCCTAAGCCGCGCGTAGGCGTGAACTCTTCGCCTTCCTCCGCCAAAATTTGCATGCCCACGCAAATTCCAAGGAAGGGACGCTCCGTTTCCTTAAAAGACTTTAGCGCTTCTAAAAATTGGGAATCTCCAAGTTTTCGCTTGCACTCCGAAAACGCGCCAACCCCAGGTAGAATCAGGCGATCCGCTTGGGAGAGTTCCTTAGGATCTTGGCTCACTCGCACGTGGTGTCCAGGCGGTGACACGCGCTCAAGCGCATTGACAACGGAGCGAATATTTCCCGACCCGTAGTCGACGACGACAAGATGCTCAGCCATGGGACCTCTTCAAAATGCACTTGGTCAATTGTTCCGCCAAAGCCTGATGGCCCTTGCCGCTCAAGTGATAACCATCTTCCCAAAAGAAGGAGGCTCTTTCCGCTGCTGTCATTTCACTAAAGTTGAAGGGTTGAAGCCACTCGCCATTCACCGTCATTGCAAATTGTTCGAGGATGCCATTGTAAATCACAAGATTGGATTGAATGCCGGGAGATTTTCTCTCCATCACGTCTGCATCCGAGAGAATGGGTAACACTAAAACCTTCATCGGCCAGGAACACTTCTTAAGGTACTGGGAAAATTTTTGTAAACATTCCTCGAATTGGCGGGGCGGCGTGTAGACCTTTCGAAGAGGATCTCGCTTTGTAATTTCCGCTCGACGCTTTTTTCGAAATTGAATGATCCATCCGCGTACTCGATGCGGGATGATCGGAAGATTCAGAAGCAGCTTTTCTCGCTTCGTAAAAATTCGTGGCGAGCAATCCACGATTCCCACCTGAATGATTAAGATGTCTGGCCGTTTAAAAAGAATGTGCTCGCGAAAATCTTCTCCGAGAATACTGTCTGCCGTTCTTGAGCGAGCTCCACAGTTGATCACTTCACTTTTGGGTAGTGCAGCTTGAAGGCGATGGGGCCAAGTTTCTTCCCAGCGAATCGCCATTTGATAATCGTCACCTTCCACAGAGCGAGGAAGGGAGAGCGAATCAGCCAAAGCGACAATTCTGATTTCAGCTGTCATCCGTGGGAAGGCTCCAATAGTTTTGTATCCTAAAAAAAAAGCGTCCGCTAAGCTAGCGGGAATCGGAATTGGGCAAATGTCGAAATTGCAGCGGGCTAAAATCAGGGTACGCGAAATTTCTAATCATCGGATCCTGCGCGCGACCTTCAACTACGGCGTAGGGAGCTACATCCCTCAGTTCGTTAGTTTCTTTTTGGCACCCATTTATACGATCTATATATCGCCCGAGAGTATGGGAACTCTCGAGCTCTATTCCACCGGTCAGATCCTGCTCACACTCATCATTCATCTGGGAGTCTCCGGAGCAATTTCTCGGTACTATTTTGAACTGGGCGAGGGTCAGAAATTCAAAGATTTTGTCTTTACCATCGCGACTTTTACGACGGTCGTGGGGTTGACCGTAATCGCTTTGTTTTTTGTTTTTGGCCCATCGATTCTCCAGGCGTATTTGCCGCAAGTCGAGGTCCATCCNNATCTTTACCTCCTTTCTTCAAATCGCCCCGACTTGGCAAAAGAGGATTCTCCAGGTTCGCGAACAGTCGGGATTCAACGCAAAGCTGAATGTCTCCAGTGGAATTACGGCCATTTTCTTTAGTATTTTATTTGTGATTGGATTCCACAAAGGCGCGGTTGGGATACTTTGGGCCAATCTTGTGACGGCTACGATATTTTTTGCCGTCGCTTTAGTGAATTTGCGAGCGGACTTGATCGGCAAATTCCGACTCGATTATTTGAAGATGGCGTTACATTATGGATTGCCGCTTTTGCCCTATCACGCGGGAGTTTGGGCCCAGCAATTTTTGAATCGTTGGGTCTTAGCGGGCGTTGCCGGTGTTGCAGTGATTGGAGAGTTGAGTATCGCGGCCAAGATTGTTTCTCCTCTCAATATGGTAATTGGAGCATTTGGTCTCGCCTATGGTCCTATCTATCTTTCCTGGCGAAAGGAATATTCTCTGGAGGAATGCACCCACAAGGCGAGGGAGGTCACTCGCGGCATTCTGGTTTTTGGTTCAATAGGCGTTTTCTCTGCTGCTCTTTTCGGGGGACTCTATTGCCATTACGCAATCGACGCGGCCTATCGCGGCGCATTTCCTGCGATTGGAATTCTAGCCGCTTCGATTTGGGCGCAACTCCTCTATATGGCGATCGGAAATGAAATTTTTCATATGAAGAAGACGACTTGGATTTCTCTTCTTTTTATTTCAGCTTGTGTCGTCAACTTAAGTTTAGTGCTTTGGCTTGGGGATCGCGGCGTGGTGTGGACTGCCTTGGCCCAGCTTGCAGGCGCGTTGGTAACGGTGATTTTGTCGGCCATTGTCGTCGCGAGGACCTTTCCCATCACGATCGAGCCTGTGGTTGCGATTGTGACGATCTTAGCCGCCGCAGGAGGCTATTTTCTCTCTCTGGAAATTTCTTCGGAACGATTCTTATTTGATTTCCTCGGGGCGGTTATTGCTTGGTTAATCCTCTGCGCCATGGTTCTATTTCCCTTTAAAGTTTGGAACCAAGGAAGAGCTCTTTTGCAGAAGCTGATTCGCAAGGGCTCGAAAATTCAGACGGAGGAGGTATAAATCATGAAAACCGCTCTCATCGTCGGTGCCGGAGAAGTAGGCAGTCGACACCTTCAAGCGCTAGCTGCGGTCTCTGAACCTCTCTCGATCCATGTCGTCGAGCCATCTCCCAAAGCGCAAGCTACCGCCCAAGAACGTTTTGCCTCTTTCAAACAAAAGGCTCCTCACGAGATTCTTTTTCGGACGGATTTATCCGATCTTCCGAAGTCATTGGATGTGACCATCGTTGCTACGAATGCCGACGTTCGTAAAAATGTCTGCGTCGAACTTCTTTCCAAAGCCAAAGTTCGATACCTCCTCCTTGAAAAGATTCTTTTTGCAGATCCTCAGGATTATGAAGAGGTAGATCGCCTTCTTAAAGCGCCTGACGCTCCGAAGACGTGGGTGAATTGCTGCATGCGCCAGATGCCAATCTTTCAGCAGATCAAAGATTGGATGGGCTTTGAAAAAAGTTTTTTCGTGCAAGCCTCTGGTTCTAACTATGGATTAGTGACGAACGCTATCCATCACTTAGATTTCGTAGCTTATTTAACGGGCTGCCAAAATTTTACGCTTCAAACGGAATTGCTTGATAAAAACATTCTGGCAAGTAAGCGAAAGGGATTTTTGGAACTGAGTGGAACGCTTACCGCTCAATTTGAAGATGGAACGCAAGTGGTCATGCAGGGATTTCCAACGGGAGAGCTTCCTGTGGTCGTGGAAGTGCATACTCCGAACCAGAGAATTTTGGTTCGAGAGGCCGAAAGACGTGCGTGGATTTCTAAGCGTGAGTCGAAGTGGGTATGGACGGATATTGAAGCAGTCCGACCTTTTCAAAGTATTCTCACCACGGAATTTGTGGAGTCAGTGCTGAGTAAGGGGACGAGCGTCCTTACGCCCTTTGCGGAATCGGTGCGCATTCATAGACAGCTTCTGGATCCACTGCACGAGTGGCTGCAGGGACAAAAGCACTCCAATCCGTTTCATTATCCATTTACGTAGGAGAATCTTATGAAGAGAGCTTCCATGCTACTTGTAGGAGCCGGACCCATGGCCACAGCCTATGCCAAAGTCTTACAGGCTCTCGACATTCCTTTTTCAGTCGTGGGACGCGATCCCCTTTCTGCCGACACCTTTGAAAAGGAAGTGGGAGTGAAGCCCGATCAAGGAGGGCTGCAAGAGTGGTTGAAAAAGGGTGGTCAAGCCGACCGTGCGATTGTGGTAGTTCCCGAGGGTCTTCTGGGCGAAGTATCCCTTCAACTTCTCGAGTCGGATGTAAGATCTATTCTCATTGAAAAGCCGGGAGGTTCTACGTTTGAAGATGTCGAGCGTATCGCGAAGATTTCTCATGCAAAGAAAGTGGATGTCTCCGTGGGTTACAACAGACGGTTCTACACCTCCGTTCGAAAGGCTCATCAATTGATCGCCGATGATGGAGGCGTTAGTTCCTTTCATTTCGAGTTCACCGAACTGGGTTACAAGTTGGAAAAGAAAACGACGCTCACCCCCTTTTTGGCAGAAGCCTGGTTTTTTCATAACTCTACCCATGTGATCGATATGGCATTTTACCTCGGTGGAGAGCCCGAGAGGATTCAGGGGTTTATGACCGGCTCGACTTCATACCGAAATACGGCTTCCAAGTACGCGGGCGCTGGGATTACACAGACGGGTGCAGTATTTTCCTATCATTCAAATTGGGCCGCACCCGGTCGCTGGAATGTAGAAATTTTAACGCCGAAGAATCGGTATATCTTTCGGCCTCTTGAAAAATTGCAGGTTCAAAAATTGGGAACCATGGCGATTGAAGAAATTCCGATTGAAGACGAATTGGACGTGAAGTTTAAGCCTGGCGTTTATCGACAAGTGGAGGCTTTTCTTAAGGGAGATCACACGATTTTGCCTACCATCCACGATCAGGTGAAGGCGCTCTCCACTTATCGAGAAATTGAAAAATCGAATTTTACGAATGCGCTTTGAGATAGTTAAGAATCGCTTCGCCCGCACGCTTGGTGGATTGGCCCGGGGAGCTGTAATAGGTCTGGATATAGTTTTTCGCTCTCTCACGAAAGGGTCCCTCGAGTCCCGTTGAGCATGCCAGTCGCGCACTTTCCGCCAAGGCTTCAGCAGTCGATACCGTGTGTACGCAACCTTTTATAAAATATTCATGGCGGTCGGCCTGCACTTGATCCGCTTGCTCTAAGAGTACTGCAATGACGGGTAAGCCCACAGCCATGGCATCCAAGCCACTCGAGGAGGACACGGTGAGAAGTGCGCTTGATCGCTCTAAATAGTCGTATATTTCTAATCGCCCCATTCGTGAACCCCATGGCCCTCGTTTCAATTGCAAGTTAGGAGGCGTCACTCCCGTCTCATCGACGTAATAAACCTCTTTGTCTTTGCGATTGAGTTTCACAATCCACTGAATGTCGGGCGTCATCTTTGCCGCTGAAAGAAGGAGTTTCACAAAGGTAAGATGTTGTTCGTAACTGACGAGATCGCCCGCACCCGATGTAGCTACTAACAAGGTCTTTCGGTCTTCAATGCGTTCCGCTCGCATTGAGCCAAAAATTGGATCCAGACCGGGGGAGCCCGTGACGGCTACTTCGTTCTCCTTCTGCCCACATGTCGTGATGATACTTTTTGAACTCTCTCCCCAAGCCAACATAAGATTCACATGGCAGCCATCCCATTGGGGGTCGGCTGGAAGAACACCGCCGTGCTGGATGCACATGGAAGGAATACCTAGCTCTTTGGCGATCAAACAAATCAATTTCCCGTCATGAGCGTAATGGTTTCCGACAAATAATACTTTTGGTTTTGTCGTCTTACAAAAACGGATAATCGCTTCCGAGAGCCGCGCAAAATGCATCCAATAATTTCTAAAGACCGAAAGAATCGTGGCGCGGGCGAGTTCGGGAGTGAGCGTGTCGGTGGAAGAATCTATCAAAGTGTGAACGATTCTCTCCAAATGTCGATCGAGTTTCCATCCCACAGAAAACAATTTTGGAAAAAATGGAGAGCCCGGAGGCAAAAATTCAACGAGTTTCTGCTCGTAAGATTGAAGCGTCCCTTTGAGCGCTTTGTCCGACAGAGCGATGACGACGTGTTGATGATGGCTGTCTTTCAGATTACTCGCGATCGCCATTAGATCTGGAATATGCGCCTTGGTGCGAGGACAGATCACGAGCGGATGAGAGTCCTTCAGCGTTGAAAAATCGTGGGTTCGCTTTCCTCCGCAGGTTCGTACGCCCTGCCATATGTCCCGAAGGGCCCACCGCATACGACCGAGATAATAGGGATTAGTCCGAAGTTGCGCGGGTGGCTTCTGCCAGGCGGTCACCAGCTGGAGGAGTAGCGGATAACGCATGGTTTCTGCCCAATCGATGGATACCCCGGCAATCTCAACTCTCCGGATGCCCTCACTCTCACAGGCCGCCTGGAGCCGATCGATGAGGCGGCTCATCAAGCGAAAAAATTCCGTGTTCGCTATCCCCATGAAATCAGTGAAAGGGGCCCGATCGGGCCTGTCAAGACCACTCAACC
This sequence comes from Bacteriovoracaceae bacterium UBA2394, assembly GCA_002343335.1. Taxonomy (GTDB): domain Bacteria; phylum Bdellovibrionota; class UBA2394; order UBA2394; family UBA2394; genus UBA2394. The sequence continues at coordinate 12,331 of DDSI01000279.1, read as the reverse complement.
CTTGACTATAAATCCTGCCATGAAACGATCATTTTTTTGGGGAAGACAGAATGAAAAGACTATTCAAGGCCGTCCAATGGCGGCTTCATGAACTCTATTTAAGAATCGAATATCTCTTTTATCGACTGTTCGGACGCGAGGACAAAGTGTTTCAGTTGAAGCGAGGTGCTTTGATTCTTCCTTTGGCACCACTTTTGCGAATGAATGACAGGCGATATGAACTGAAGGAGCCCTACACCGATTCCGTTCTTCATAAAATCTTGAAACCGGGGATGACGGTTTTTGAGATTGGAGCATGCGAGGGTTATTTCACGGTTCTCATTTCCAAGCTGATCGGAGAAAAAGGACGTTGTTATTCCTTCGAACCGATGCCGAAATATGCGGATTATCTTGAGAAAAATATTCAGTTGAATTCTCTCACCAATGTCATTCAGATGCGAAAGGCCGTGGGATTAAAAGACTCCGAGCCTATTACCTTTAGCGATGAAGACGAAACTTCGTATCGCGCAATTTCCAAGCTTTGGAATTTTTCCCCATTAAAGTCGATTGATCAGAGCGCAGGAGCAACAGCGCGAAATCGAGTAGAAGTGATTTCCATTTCACAATTTATGAAGGAGAAGAACCTTCGACCGGATTTGATTTTTATTGATGTCGAAGGTTGCGAGACCTTGGTCTTTGATGACTTGCTTCGAAATGTTGAGTCTAAAGATTGCCCTGCTGTTTATTTTGAAAGTCACCAGCAGATTTATGGAGCTGAAGTGCTCAATCAAATCTTAGAGAATTTTCGCATGAAGGGGTTTTCAATCTCCAAGGTCACTCCAAATCATTATTTAGCAGTGCCCGAAGACAATGCGTTCGTCGCTTCCGCAATGCTTGCAACGAACGACAGCTCTAAATTTTTATAGTGAATGCTCCAGTAGAGATCGAGATCGAGTGACGCGCTGCACGTGCCGACGAAGAAAATTTTCGTAAAGGGAGTCGCCGCGTCGAGTACCTGATCAAGCCAGGCTTCTTGAGCATTGGTAATCACCACAGTGCCCGAAAGCGAAGGGGCAATGTCCTCTCGTTTCTCTATGATAGAAATATTAGGCATGCGCTTTTTCCGATTCAGCTAAGGCCACCATTCGTTGAACTTTCTCTCTTGTCCCCTGCTTTTGAGAATTGTAAGCAGCTTCGACAAGCCCTAGCGAGACCATTCCGCTTTCATCCAAAGAGGCAAAATCCAATTTTTCAATTCTATTTCTGAAATCATCGAGAAAGAGCTTTCTTGCTCCAGACCTCGGTTCTTTGCGCGCGGTTTTAATCTCGTGCCAGTGCTGAGCGTGAAATTGTCCGACGGGTCGATTGGAATAAAATCGAAGATGTTGATCGTTCATTAGAATTTGACCGGCTTCACCCCAAATTCTTAAGTGACTGCCGCCTTGGCCGCGAACGGCGCTTCCGCCAGAGAGTGAGCCGATTTCGCCCTTTGTTCCTTTGAAGATCATGGCGATGGTATCCTCCACTTCGATGGGATGCGAAAGCGTGTCATAAATAGAATGAACTTCCGAAATTTGAATTCCGGAAATATGGCGAAGAGAGTCCAGGGCGTGGACGAGATACATCAATAAAAATCCACCACCCGCGATGTCTTTTCGACCTCGCCAACTCAGTTGACCATTTTGAAACCAGTAGGCGCGCGAGCGATCGCGATGATATTCCATTGAAAAGCCACGAAGTGGCCCGAGCGCTCCTTCATCAATGAGGTTCTTCGCGAAAGTCTTTTGATATTCATAAGCAAAGGGAAAGAATGTTCGCAGCACTACGCCATTTTCTCGAGCGGCCTGGATCATTGAAACACCTTCGGAATAATGAATGGCCAGTGGTTTTTCGACCAATATATGTTTTTTTGCCTGAGCCGCTTTCAAAGCTAAAGACTCATGCAAAGAATGAGGCGTGGCAATGAAGACGACATCGATTTTGGGGTCCGAAAGAATTTCATCGTACTGAGTGGTGAAGGGAACATTGAGCTGCGCGCCCAGCCGCTTAGCACGGACAAGATCTGAATCCATCACGGCCGCGATCTCGAAAGCATTTCCGGATCGAATAGCTTCAGCATTCACGCTCGCAATGTCGCCGCAGCCGATGAGCGCCATTTTAAGTGGGCGAAGCGCTGAGACATTCACTGGAGTCTTTACTGTAAACTTCGCGGCTGCCACTTTACGTTTGAGTTCAGCAGACTGGGACCAGTCGATGGTCACGCCTGTAATATCGGCATTCTCAAAGAGACGATTTTGATAGAGCTCTGCGAAATCCGCGCACTTCACTTGGAGATTCGAGGCGGATTTTAGACTGAGCATTCCGCGAAGAATTTGATCCTGAATCCAGCTGCCTTCTTCTTGGTAGTTATGACCCAGCACGGTTGGCATGGCCTGGATATTTCGAATGTGAGCGCCCGCGATCGAGATCTGTTTTTCCGTAAAGTCTGACAGTTGCAAATCTTTCGTCTTTCCTCGATTGCTTCCTAAAAGAACGATTCGTCCTCGCTTCTGCACCAACCGTGCCGCGAGCGAGATAGCCGATGGATTTCCGGTCGCATCGATCACTACGGAGGCTTGAGTATGAGCGAGCTTTTCTTCACTCCCCGGTTCTTGGAGTGCGACGCCTTCTGTCTCCTCAAAGAGCTGAAGTTTTGCTTTGGACTGGGCGACGCAAATCACGTGAGCACCTATCGAGCGAGCAATGAGAGTAGCAAGGCGGCCGATCACGCCTTGGCCCAAACAGATGATTTTGTCACCTTCGGAAATTCTTCCCATTCGAATTCCTTGAATGGCGATAATAGCTAGATGCAAATGCGCGGCTTCGTCCAAGGAAATTCCCATTTTTACTTTGACGAGTTGATCCGCTCGTAAAATTCGTCCCGAAGAATGGGTGAGGGGGCCTGCGACAATTTCATTGATTTTGAAATTCTGAACGCCCTTTCCGACTCTCACAATTTTCCCAACGCCCGAGGCCGAGGGTTCATAAGGAAACTCCACTTTAGAATTTTCCAACGCGTAAAAAAGAGCCCGCTCGGTGCCTGTATTCATCGTGGTCCTTAGCGTTTCGATCTCCACTTCGCCGAAGCCAGGCCCCAAGTCGAAATGACTTTCGAAGATGGACTGCCCCTTTGCATAGCAAAGAAGGCGAACTCGCCGAGAGATTTTCCGGCGATAATAGATCGCGCGAGCCAAAATATAGAGAAAAGGCGTTTGCTGAAGGAATCGCGACAACATTGCTCTCATCACTTACGGTCGTCCCTTCTGCTCAATTAAGAATTCAGCGAACGCCCAATCTATCGGATCATTGATGTCGAGCGATCGTTCAACCGGCATCAAAAATCCACGGCAATCTTGTCCCAATATTCGTCCTTTCTCAATCACGGATGTCTGAGTGATGTAGAGCGCGCAGTTGCGAACAAACACCTCGGGCAATTCATGTTGAGCCATCTTGCCATCTTCTTCCGCCACAAAGGGCACCAATCGATCCTTCTCCATTCGCTTTGCCTTGAGAGGATGAAATGCGTGGGGAACGGTCATCACACTCACAACGCTTTCTGCTCCGGTGGATTTAAAAAGTTGAATTCCCCGGTCGATATCTTCGGGAAGGGTGAAGGGCGAGGTGGGCTGAAGAATAGCTACGGCTGTAAATTTACGCTTTTGTTCCACAGCAAAATAATGGAGGGCATGCCTTACAAACTCGATCGCCAAAGAAGTATCCGTGGCGAGATGTTCAGGTCGCTTCAGGGGAAGACATTGTTTGCGAAGTGATGCGGCCTCTAGAACTTCTGGGTCGTCGGAGGAAACGACGATCTGATCAAGGAGTTTTGATTGGACGGCGGAATCGAGGGCCCACTCAATCAACCGTTTTTGGCCTAGGAATTTGGTATTTTTCCCCGGGATTCTTTTGGACCCTCGGCGCGCAGGAATAATTCCAAGAATCATGAAGCCACCGGCCGGTGCTCGATCAACTTTTGAGCCATAAAGAGTTCAGTTTTCTCGAAGGACTCGTAGGTGTTTCCTCCTATATGAGGCGTGATCAGTAAATGGTGATTGTTCTGAGCATAACGAACTAGGGGATGCGATGCTGAAATTTGGGGCTCTCCACTTAAAACGTCCAGAGCCGCGCCGGCTAGACGACCTTCCTGCAATGCCTTAAGGAGGGCAGACTCATCGACAATTTGCGAGCGCGAGGTGTTGATGAAATAACTCCGTTGTTTCATGGCGGCAAATTCGTTCGATCCAAAAAAATTGCGGGTGCTGTCATTGAGACTCAAATGCAAACTGACGAGGTCGGCTTCACCAAGGAGGGGTAGGAGCGCCCTCCGTTCTATAAAGGAGGCGAAGGACGTGGAGTCTTGGTCGAATCCCAAGACTTTGGCTCCAAATGCTTTAAAAAGTTCGGCAACCTGCAGTCCCAAGCGTCCGACACCCACAATACCCACCGTTTTACCGCTGATTTCTGTTCCGCGAAATGAATCGCGATCCCACTTTCCCATTCGGACATCGTTGATGGCAGCATTTGTCTTTCGGAGAAGGGTGAGTGCCAGGCTCAAGGTATGTTCTGCCGTCGCTCGAATCGATCTTAAAAAATCCACCTCGCCTCTTAAGGACAAGACGGAGATGCCCAGTCGTTTAGTTTCCGTTTCATCGATGTGATCGGGAGAAGTTACCGGGGTGACGAAGATACGGCATCGCGATTGAGAAATAGATTTCAAGATTGCGGAGTCCCAACGCAGTCCCAGTCGAAACCAAATGACATCAAATTGATGAAGAAGTTGAGATGGGGATGGAGTGGGCGTCTTTGCAAAATGAACCTCGAAATGATCGCTAAGCTTTTGCAGGGCTTTTTCACTGAAGTCTTCAGGCTCTGCTAAATACAACGAAGGTTTCATTCATCCCTTATCTATTGAAGATCTTAACGATCTTGGAGTTGCTTTTCGTAACTGAGAGGGGCCGACGCCAGCGCCGCTGCGATTCTCTTTCCCGCATCCCCATTTCCATACAACAGATCCTGCGGGGGACGAGATTTTTTCAATTGAGTTTCAACGGCTTTTCGAATTTCATGTCGAGAGTGCCCACAATCCAAAACATTGGGGCCGCGCTCGCGCCCAATCTGTCGCGTTCCGATATTCACAACCGGGATCGATAGAAACGAGCATTCTCGAATGCCCACGCTAGAATTTCCGATTAAGCATTGGGAGTTGATGATGAGTCGAAGAAAATCTTCGGGCTCCATGTTCTTAAAAAAGTGAATATGATTTGTTCGTTGTCTCTCGAGCTCTCGGAAGCTTCGAATCGCTCCCGACGTTTGATCGGAGCCTGCGTCCACATTGGGCCAGAACCAAAATGTAGGAATCTCTAAATCGGAAATGGCGTAAAGCGTTTCGGTGATTTGGCGAGCCGCATTGTCATACTCAGTGGTGACAGGATGTTGCATGACCACGAGATAGCCCTTCTGCAAATCAAAATTAGATCCGACACCACCATATTTATCGAATGGATTGAAATTGAGGGCTGGGTTTTTTGCCACCGCCGCCGCGAGATCAATACTAGGACANNGGTTCTGGATTCTCTCCCATGCTGATCACGCGGGACTTTGCTTTCTGCGTTGAAACAAAATGGAGATCAGCAAGTTTTGTATTGGCATGGCGCACTTTTTCATCGATGGATCCGGTGACCTCACCTCCTTGAATATGAGCCAGAGGAATATTCATATAGGCCGCCGCGATTGAGGTAGAAATGGTTTCGTATCGATCGGCGATCGTGATCACGACGTCTGGTTTTAGGTTGTCGAATACCGTCGCAAGCTCTACAAGTCCGAGGCCTGTCGTCTTCGCGGCCGCAACTAAATTTTCCCCTTCGACCACCATGTGAACGGAGGCATCGATTTTGAATCCATCATCTTCGATGTAGTGGCTAGTCTTTCCAAATCGTTTGAGAACAGCCGATGCGGCGACGACAGTTTGCAGTTCCAAATCCGGATGCTCTTGAATCGCTTTGAGTGCAGTTTTGACGCGTGCATAGGAGGGACGGGCTGTGATCACAACGCAAACTTTTCGCTTCATCGTTCCTCCATATTTAAATCATCCCAGTTCAAAAAATGTCCGGAAGGCAAATCTCGTAGTAATCGGACCCCTTCGACTTTGTGCAAATCGGAGGATGGAATTCCGCGGAGAGGCTTCCGACTCGACACGCAGGATTCCGTAAGCTTGTCTCCCTTTTGCATCGCCTTCGTGAGAACGAGGGATTTCGAAAAATTCTTTTTTGTCTCATTGAGCTCTACCGCCATGGCGTCCTTATTTACCGGGTGAGACAGCATGGTTTCGATGCGACGAATCGACTTCATTAATTTTTTTAAATCTTCCGTCGTGATGGAGGAGGTCGCATCCGGACCAAACATGCCCTTTGAAAAAGTAATATGAACTTCGAGCAAATTTGCACCGAGGCTGACGGCGGCGAGTCCCGCTTCCACCTCTCCACTGTGATCCGACAGACCCACGGGAACTCTGTAGCGATCCTTCAATTCTCTTAAACAGTTAAGCCCGACCTTTTCGAGAGGTGTAGGGTAGATAGTTGTACATTGAAAGAGCGCGACAGGCAGCTTGAGCGTCTGACATGTCTCCATCGCCACATCGATTTCCTTCCAGGAGCTCATGCCGGTTGAAATCAGAACGGGCTTTTTGGTTTCACCAATGCGCTTCAACAAAATCGGATTAGTGATTTCGCCTGAGCCAATTTTGTAAGCCGCTACCTGCAACTCTTCCAAAAGATCAACGGCTTCCACAGAGAAGGGAGAACTCAAAAATTCCAATTTTTTGCTGCGCGCATGTTCTGCAAGTTCCACCCATTGCTCGCGAGTAAATTCCATTCGCTTCCAATAATCGAATCGACTCTCGTCTTGTTTGCTAAATTTCACGCGCCAAGGTTCGTAGATTGAGCTTTCGGCCGCCGCAAAATGCGTTTGAAACTTAATGGCATCCACCTCCGCCGCCGCTGCTGCATCGATGAAGGAATGGGCGAGGCCGAGGCTGCCATCGTGAGCCTGCGCGACCTCAGCGATAACGTAGCAAGGATTCGTCCCCCCAATTTGTTTCCTTCCGATTTTCATCAAAGTAGGTCCAAAAATTACGTTAATTTCAGAGTCGCGTCATCTTTTTCAGCATGATGCGAAGCTCCTCGTCTAAACACCACAGAGCCCACCGTTCTTGCCAGGATGTCCATATCCACCCAGAACGATCGAGAATCCACATAGCGGCGTTGATTTCGAATCTTTAAGGGCATGATCTTTTCAATATAGCTCTTCTCCACATCGGCCTCGTTGCGGAGCAGCATTTCTTCATCCATGAATTCCAGTGAATTCCAATCGGTGATGCCCGGTCGGATACGAAGGATGTCCTTATAGTCCTGCTCAAACATCTGAATGAACTTCGGAACTTCAGGGCGTGGACCCACAAGACTCATATCGCCACGAAGCACGTTGAGGAGTTGAGGGAGTTCATCGAGTTTCGTGCGACGGAGAAATCGTCCCACAGTCGTGATGCGGCCGTCGGAGCTCGAAGTCACGAGGGGACCAGCAGCTTCCTGCACAGTCATTGTGCGAAACTTCAGAAAGCGGAAGGGAACGAAATTTTTACCTACCCGAATTTGCGTAAAGAAAATAGGTCCCCGCGAAGTAATCTTCACGAGCAGAGCTACAAGCAAAAACAATGGAGCGAGGAGAAGGAGTCCTACGCTAGCTCCAAAAAGATCAATGACTCTTTTCATTTAAACTCTCTCGAAGGGTTTCACATACATCGCCCACATCTTTGGCCGTCATACTTGGAAAGATGGGAAGTGAAAAAATTCTTTCAGCTAACCAAGAGCCATTCGGAAGATCCTCGGGTCGATAGCCCAATCTTTCACGATAGTAGGTATGCAAATGGAGAGGGATCCAGTGCACGCTGGTTCCAATATTCCTTTGTCGAAGACTTCGAGTGAGTTCGTTCCTGCGAATGTGCGTCTTCTCAAGATCTAAACGGATGGTGTAGAGGTGCCAGGAGTGCAAGTCGTCTTGCGGCGGTTCAGGCGGTAAAAGCAATCCAGAGATTCCCGAAAGCTCGGTGCTATATTGAGCTGCGATTTTTTCTCTCGCCAACCGAAACTCTTCTGCGCGGCTGAGTTGAACGACACCCATCGCGGCTGCCACATCGGTCATGTTGTATTTAAACCCTGGCTCGACGATGTCATAGGCCCACGAGTCGGGTTGATTGGAGCGTGAGTAAGCGTCACGATCGAGACCATGTGTTCGCATGATGCGTGCGCGCTTGGCAATTGCCTCATCATCCGTTGTGAGCATTCCTCCCTCACCCGTCGTGATGGTCTTCGTTGCGTAAAAAGAAAAACAAGTGGCATCGCTAATCGCACCAATCCATTTTCCTCGAGACTTAGTGGGAAAGGCATGCGCGGCATCTTCAATCACGCGAAGTCGGTATACTTTTGCAAATTCAGAAATGGCGGGCATATCGCAAGCGAGCCCGGCCACATGCACGGGCATGATGGCCTTAGTTTTCGAAGTGATTTTTTTTCGAGCGTCCGCGAGGTCAATGTGTTGAGTCGTTCGATCCACATCCACAAGAATGGGTTTCGCTTGGAAATATAAAACGGTTTCCGCGGTGGCCGCAAAGGTCATGGTGGGCACTAAAACTTCGTCGCCTTCTTTCAGACCGATCGCATCGAGCGCGAGATGGAGTGCAGCCGTGCAGGAGTTTACGGCGACAGCAAATTTGCATCCCACATAACTCGCAAAATCTTTTTCCAATTGTTGGACTTGGGGACCCGAAGTGATCCACGGCGATTTCAAAGCATTCACGACAGCTTCAATTTCGCGCTCGCCGACAGTCTGTTTATGAAAGGGCAAAAATTCTGATCTCATGCTCTCCACCCCACGTGGCTTTTGAGTCTAACGGATCTCGAGGAGCCTGGAAAGACCAGATCCGATGCGGCTTTACCGTTTTTGATGTTCAATATTCGATCTATTATTCCGCCCTGCAGATAAATGCGCCGTTCTGGGGAACTGTTTCCTCGAGTTTGGTTTTCTCAAAACCTGGGAAATTTCTGCGATCAACTACCTTAAACGCGGCCTCTCGGAGTTGGATCTCAATGGAATCCAGATTCCGATAGAGATAGATGTGATCCTTGTTTGGAGCATCGATCGCGGCGGTAATAAAAGCATAGCCTCCTGTCTTCACCAGCTTCCTTAAACTCTTTAAGAAGTTTCCCGGGTCTTCCAGGTGTTCCAACACTTCCACATTGATTAAGCAGTCTGCAACGTCGGTTGGGGGTGTTGTCACGACATCACGCACTTCAATGCGGTATCGAGCGTCAAAACCCCATCGCTTCACCATCAGTTGATCGTGTTCCAAAGATAGCGGACTAATATCCATTCCCGTTCCCCGAATAGAGGGCAGCGCGCGCAAGGTTTCTTTAGAATAGAAACCCGTCCCGACGCCCACGTCGTAAAAAGTTTTTTCATTGGCAATGAGGGGAATAAAGAAATCTCGAAACCACAGAAGTTGGTTGTAGTGATGGGGCCACAAAAAGTGGGACATCAAAATTCCGGGCAGATAGAGGCTGAACATATAATCCCGATTCAAGTAAACCTCATCCTTACATTCTTCATAGGACTTGAATTGGTACTGAAGCGTCTTGTCGAACTTCTTTTGAAGTTTCAAGCCATCGAGAGAAAACATTCCATAGCCATCCGTTGCAGCATTGAGCTCAGGAGTGCGATCCTGAAAGAATGTTGATAGTTCCTGCTCGAAATCATCGCACCACCGTGGACCGAAGTCGTTAATGCGTTTGCGAATGACCTTGGCAAAATAGGGAAATTTCTCACCCAGTCGAGCTTCGACTTGTTTTATAAGAGGCGTATCATTTAAAGGATCAGATTGTAATTTTTCAGGTTCCAAAGTGTCTCCCATGTTCGACCTCCTGCCGAAGGTCTTCGATTTTACAGTAGTGTGGCCATTGATTGATTTGTACTTCTTGTAAATTTAAATCAAAAAATCCCGACTCATTTGAAGGCAGAAATCCTAAGTCGGTAAAGAGATTCTCAATCACTTTGTTCTTAACAGTGCGAATAAATTCGCCTTTCAAATTTTGAATACCCATTTTGAAGAGAAGTTTTGCCGCCAGTTCCATCGTGGCGTGTTCCACTTTTCGATTAAAGACCCGACACGACATGAGCCAAGTGTCAATTAAAAATGTCTTCGGCTCAAGTGGTCTCGCGATAAAGACCGCTACAATTCCATGCGATCCAAATCGATCTTCAAGCTCCAAGCAAAAACCCAGACTTCCTCCTTCGAGTAGAAGGCGAACATCATTTTGATTATGCCGTCGGGTAGTCACATTAAACTGATTGGTCTTGCCAATGAGATCGAAAACTCGATTCCAGTCGTGTTGAAGCGAATGAACCTTAAGAATCAGATTGAGAGACTTCAGAAAGGACGATTCATCCGCAAATTTCGACTTCTCTTGAGTTCGAATTTCTTCCTGATGATAGAGTTGGGTTCGGTCTTGATCGGTTTTGTGTATCAACGGCCGATTAAAAATGCCCATGCCGATAAGCTGATCGAGCCAAAGAGCAGGGTCTTTGGCTAAGTGTGGTATCGTCAAGTCGGGAAAGGCCTGGCGAACCTCTTCGCGCTCAAAATCAGAATCATCCAAAAAAACGACTCCCTGAGTGGACAAGTTCAGTTCCTTTAAAATGCTTTCAATATTCTCTGATTTTGCCTTCCAATTGATTCTGCGAGCGACGAAATCCGATTCTTTGAGAATCATTTCTTTCCGAGTATTAAAAACTTCTAAGGCAACCGACTCCTCATTTTTGCTAGCAATCGCCAGTAAGACTCCACAATCTTTTAGATGCTTTAAGAAACGTTGAATTCTTAAGTGAGAAATTCCCTTTTCCTGGAAATCGAGATCGATCTTTCCTGCGCCTTGATCGCCCACGATGCCATTCCAAAGTGTGTTATCTAAATCCGTAATTACAAGCTTCACCGTTGGAATCCGCATACTGATAAGCAAATCGGCCCAATGTTCAGCAACTATTTTAGTGCATTGTGGATGAAAGACTAGCTTCGAGGTGACATAGTATCGCGGCGCAAACCAATTTTTTGCTCCAATATTTCGAATATGCGGATCGAATGACGTCAGAGCGCAGGTGGGACTTAATGCCTGTTTGAGCAAGGATTCTAATTCACCTCGCCACGCGTATGACCAGGTGGAGACATCTGATTCTTCAGCCAGCGCTTCCGGCAGGCTCACCAGCACTTTAGACATTGATGCATTCTGAATGCTTTTGACGGCATCAATTATGCGTTTGGCGCTCGACGGAGCGTCCTCGCGAAATTGAAACGCCAAAGGCAGCGAGCTTAGAGCCAAGAGGATGATATCGGGATTGAAGCGATAGAGTTCCGAATCGGGATTGTGAACCTCCAATTCCCAAGTGTTATATTCCGATTCGAAGATTTCCGACTTCCAACCGCGCCTTTTCAAGCTTACACGAATCGTCTGAACCAGAAATTGTGTCGAATAATTGGAGAGCACTGCGATTCGAATTTTATGAGGAGATTCATTCTCGAATTGACCGTGTTGACTGATTTTCTTTACGGCATTTTGTAAATCAGCAAAACTCTGGGCCTTGTCAAATTCATGGAATAAGTCGGAAAGGCTCTTTATATCCTCATTAGACACTGAAATTCCCCTCCGCCAATGAGATCGGAGTTTCGGACTACTTCACACTGAAGAACAACTAAGCGTACTGCGGTCGCTATTTTCGAAATTCTCACTTTGTAAGTGAGTTCGTCCCCGACAAAAACCGGAAGTTTCCATTTAAATTGTGTTTGTACGATGACACTTCGAGGGCCGGGTATCTGCATTCCAAGTAATCCAGAAAATTTTGAAAGAACTAAAAGGCCGTAGGAAATCGTTGAAGCGTAACCCATTTCTTTTGCAAAACTGTCCTTCCAGTGGACCGGCGCTTTGTCGCCCGTTAGCTCTTTAAAAGTTTCAAATTCCTGCTGTGTTATCCTCGAAGTCATGGAGGTCTCTTGCCCCACCTTGAGATCCTCAAGTTTTCGATCCAGTAACTCGATTTCCATATACAAAGGTGCCGCTCATTAGTTTTTCGCGATTAGTTTCGTGACAATAAGATCAGCCATTTCTCCCACGTTGCGAAGACCAGCTATCTCGGCCGTATCAAATTCGAAACCAAACTCAGTCTCTAAGCTGACGATTAAATTGATATGGTTGAGTGAGTCCCACGTGGGAAC
>DDSI01000040.1 GCA_002343335.1 Bacteriovoracaceae bacterium UBA2394 | reverse complement strand
AGCTAAATCCAATCAAACTCGATCTTCTCGTGTTTGACGGCTGCCCCCCAGCGGTGAGACAGGCTTTTCAAAGCGCATTTCCTACCGTGAAATCAAAGGAAATTCATTCCCAAACCTTAAAGAAGAGAGCTCCCCTTCCCGTACGACAATTCGCTTTCTTTTTGGGAACTTTCATTAAGATCATTTTTCTTAAATTATTCATAACCTCACAGAGAGGGGTACTTTCGCACACACGCATTTTTATGGGTCAGTATCCAAAGCTCCTCAAGCGCGGGTTCATCGATGAAAAATACGGGGACATGGTAACAGAGAAAGATTCATTTTTGATCACGCTGATTACCGACGCACTTCATCAGACACTCAAGTTTCCGCAATTTTTCCGAGCTGTAAAATCTCTTCGAACCGAAACTCGGAATTCCTATATCATTCTCGATTCGTATGTAAGCGCATTAGATATCCTATCGAGTTTCTTAAAGAGCATTACAATTTCCATTCGTGCGCGCTCTCTTAAATCCGAACCATCCGTCTACAGAGGAATTAATTTAACAGCGCTGATAGCACTCGAACTTGAGAAATCCATTTTGAGAATTCCGCGACTTCTCATGTACAAAAATTCTTTAAAAAGAGTTTTTTCGGTCGTTCCAGCCAAAGAATTTGTCTACTACCTTCATGAATTTTGTTACGGACGATTTTTTACTTGGTTTTTAGGAAGGCATTTTCCCGCTTTGAAATTAAGTGGATTTCAAAGCGGAACTTTTTCCAACCGAAAATTACTTTGCTTTTTAGCGAAAGGCGAAGGCGGTTCCAAATCGACGAATGCGCTTCACCACCTTCCCCTTCCCGATGCCGTGTATGCAGAGGATCACCTCGCTAAGGAAATCTATGAAATTTCTGGCTATCGTAACGTAGAAGTCATGAAGGACGTTCCACGTTTGAAGGGTTTAGCTCGGGTGGTGCGTCCTCTTTTGGATCCCACCAAAAAATTGGTGGCCGGAGGGCTCCACGACTCCGAGCTTTTGTTAAAAATTTTGAGCGGTGAAATTAAAAAATCTTCAAACGTCACGTACTATTTCAAAGCCCATCCTCGAGGAGATATAGACAAGGTTTTGGCTCTCGGAGAATCACTTCAACTTCCCAATTTAGAATTTGTGAGTGGACCGGTGGAAGACTACTACCAGTCCGTCGGTGAAGTGATCGTGACATATAGTTCGGTGGGCTATGAAGCGCACCGACTGGGCATCCCCGCGCGAACGATCAATCTGCCCTTCAAAGTAAATGAATCACCTCTTTTGGATATAGATTCACCTTCCTATGGCGCATGATCACAAGCCCCTGCTCGTCATTCTCGAGGAAGCAGGGGGTTTTGAATTTCTCGCTCCTTGTCTTTCCCAACTAAAACGCCCTCTCTATGGAATATTTTCTGAACTGCTCATTCCACGCGTGGCAGATCTTAAAAATCTAAACATCCTCCCGAGACCTTCGTCTTCGAATTCATTGACCGATCTCATGAGAAGGAATTCGATTTCAGACGTTCTGGTGGGAACCGGGTGGGGAGAAGACCTCTGCCGTCAAAGCGCTCGTCATCTTAAAGGCGCGGGAATTCCTTTCGCATCATTTGTGGATCACTGGACATGGTTTCGCGAACGATTCTCGGAAATCGAAAACGGAAGTCACTCTCGGAATTTAGAACTTAAGCCGAATGTTGTCTTTGTCGTGGACGACTTAGCAAAACAACGCGCGATCGACGCGGGCTTTCTCAATTCGGAAATTAGAATTGTCGGACATCCCGGATTAGAACGCTCCTTGAATCGGGCGCAACACATTGTCCCCGGCCCTTCTTCGGTGATTGGATTCATCTCCGAAAATTACTCGGGTGACACAAACCTTTTGAAGCTCCCCTTTTCCTTTAATCAATTTACGATTTTGACCGAACTCATCGAGATCGCTGCCCTGAGGAATCTCCACGTCATCATTAGACCTCACCCCCAGGAAGACGCCGCTCCTTACGCTCAATTTGTCGAAAAAAACCGAGGAAAATGCAGTCTTTCTCCTCGAGCCAAGGAGGACTTCTTTAGCTCTTGTGGGATTCTTGTGGGCATGCAAAGCATGCTGCTGCTCGAGGGGGCCTTCGTGGGTATGAGGGCTATAAGTTATCAACCAGGCCTTCGCACCAGGGATACTTTCGTAGGAAACATTCTCAAGGCCACCCAAGCATGCTACGAACTTGAGGAGTTGGCTGGCGCACTTACAGATACGAATCCTTGGAAAAATGGAACTTGGAGTCAGAGTTTTGAAAAGAGCGCGGAACGCATGACCGATGCTTTAGAAAAATTGATTTTATGACCAGAAAAGTCACCGCAACCATACAAGCTCGATTGGGGTCCTCAAGACTTCCAGGCAAGTGCTTGATGAAGGTTCTCAACAAGCCTCTTTTGCAACATCAAATCGAAAGAATTCAAGCGGCTCGTCTCGTGGACTCAGTGGTTTTGGCGACAACGACCTCACCTTCCGATGACCCACTGGTTTCCTGGGCAAAAGAATTGGGCATTTCGGTTTTCCGAGGCTCTGAAAACGACGTGCTGGCAAGAATTTGCGATTGTCTGCGAGCACATCAAGTCGACATTCAGTTGGAAATGCTGGGAGACAGTCCACTTCCCTGCCCGCATCTCATCGATGAAGTCGTGGGCTATTACTTTAAACATCTGGATGAATACGATTTCGTTTCAAATGATATTCTTGAAACTTATCCCGCGGGCATGGAAGTGAAAGTCTATCCAGCCAAAGTGCTTTATGAGGTAGAACAGCTCGTCCCTCTCGGTGATCCCCTCCGCGAGCATGTGAGCTATCATATCAAATCGAGACCGCAAAATTTCAGAATGAAAAATCTCGAAGCGCCCACTCGGTTTCGAAGACCCGACGTTTTCCTTGAAGTGGATGAGCCCGTTGATTTTGATGTGATTTCGAATGTCATAGAGAACTTGGGTGTGAAGAATCCCTTTTTTACCCTCGCTCAAATTTTAGATTTTTTGGACGATCACAAATCGATCACCGCACAAAATCAAAATGTCCATCGCCGCTGGAAACAATTTCAACATGAAATTTAAAGTCCTTCTCATCGGAGCAGGAAAAATGGCAGGAATTGCCGATATCGCGACCTCGCAAGTCCCGCGTAGTCATGCTCAGGGAATCAAATTGCAAAGCTCTCTCTCGCTTGCAGCTGTCGTCGACCCAGTCGGAAGCGCGCGAGAAGAATTCTCCAAGAGGCACGGATGCAGTGCCTTTGAATCCCTAGGCGAAGCGCTTCGCAAAGAAAATCCGGATGTGGTGTGTATTTGCTCTCCCAATGAAACACACGCGAATTACCTGTTGGAGCTCGCAAAGCTATCGCGTCCACCGAAACTCATCATCGTCGAAAAACCCCTTTGCACCGACCTCAAACAACTGCGGCAAATCCAACAGACAAAGTTCCCCTGCCCTGTGGTCGTCAATCAAACTCGTCGATTTCGAAAGGACATGACTCGCCTCCGAGATTTTTTACTTTCCGAACCGTTCGGTAAAATCGTAGGCGCTCGATTTGTTTATTACGGTGGGTGGGTAGTGAATGCCGTCCATGCGATCGACCAGTTTCGGTTTTTAACGGGGTGTGAATTATCGAAGCCGCAAATTTTTTCTGCCATCCCGTCGCGCGCCCACGATTTTCTTTTGGAAGGTCGAGCCACTATCATCCAGAACGGCACAGATCTAGGCGTGGTAAAATTCGACACTGTCGACGAAAGCCATTTCCAACTTTTTGAATTGGAATTGCGCTACCAAAATGGGCGAATTTTTTGTCGCAATTTTGCCTCTGAGATTCATGTAGAAACGGTCACCACCAATGAAATTGGCGAGAGGGAACTGACCCCTCAAAACCAGTCTTTTTCCGACTCCGCTGAAATGCCTATAATGGCCCTATACGCCCAGGCGGCCCGTTTCTTAGCGGGTGAGGTTACGGAGCGGGAGCTGACATCTTCATTGGACGAAAACCTTCCAACAATGATAACGCTATTGTCCACCCTGGAAGAGGTAGCGCGATGTTGAATTTGAAGAATTCTGGTTTAGCAATCAATGGCGGCACCCCTATCCGAACGAAACCTTGGCTCGATAATTTCACGACCGGAGAAGCTGAAGAAAAGGCAGCGCTTCGAGCATTGAAGAGCCAATATCTCTCTCTGTTTGAAGGCTCGCATACGCCCGATGCTCCTTTTTCATTTTGGGGAGGTCCGGAAGTTCAAAGATTTGAAAAGGCGTGGGCCGATTATTACCACACCCGTTACGCCGTCAGCATGAACTCGGCGACATCCTGTCTGTATGCGGCTGTGGGTGCACTCAACATTGGCTATGGCGACGAAGTCATCTGTTCTCCTTACACGATGAGTGCGAGCGCAGCATGCGCGCTGGCGTATGGAGCGATTCCCGTTTTTGCAGATGTAGAAGAAAATTCCGGGTGTTTAGATCCTCAATCTATTCGAGCTCGTCTGACTCCGCGCACGAAAGCAATCATACTCGTTCATCAATTCGGCCTTCCTGCCGATATGGATGCCATCATGCAAATCTGCCGCGAGCACAAATTGTTTCTGATTGAAGATTGCGCTCAGGCCCATCGTGCAAAATTTAAAGATCAGTTCGTTGGAACATTTGGCGATATCGGAATTTTTAGTCTCAATGTGAATAAATCCATTCAATCTGGCGAAGGGGGTGTTTGCGTCGTCAATAGCGAAGAGCTTCGCTATCGGCTTGGTCTCATTCGCAATCACGGCGAAGCCGTCGTAGGTANNGTCCTGCGGGTTACGAGAAAATTGAAGGCACCCTTGGTTTCAATTACCGAATGACTGAGGTCACAGCCGCCATCGCGGGCGCTCAGTTAGAAAAGCTAGACAACCTCACTGCTCAGCGACTTGATCTTGTTCAATCGATGATCGAAGGGTTAGAGAAGTTCGAGTTTTTAAAACCTCTCCGCGGTCGACCGGGTTCAGATCCTACCTATTACGTTTTGCCCATTCGATTTTTGAAGGAAATTGCCGGGGTCTCGCGCAATGAATTCGTTCAATGCGCAAATCAAGAGGGCGCTCTATTTTATCAAGGGTATGTGAAGCCGCTCTATCTTCAACCCATCTATCAAAGAAAGACCTGCTTTAAATTTGGCTATCCTTTTTCAGCGCCCGAGAACAAAGATAGCAAGCCCGATTACACCACTGGCTCATGCCCGGTGGCTGAGCGTCTTCACTATCACGAGATGATGATTAATGAACATATTCGGCCCCCTCATACTCGCACAGACATCGACGACCTAAAGGCGATTGTCCAAAAAGTGAGTGGCACATGATCGATCCTTCAAAGTTTTTAGAAGGACGAGTCTGCTATCTGCGTCCATTTTCAGAACAAGACATTCCCACGTGGACAAGTTGGTTCAATCATCCCGTCACCACGCAACTGCTCGAACAGGGATATTTTCCAACTACCACGCTGAATCAGAAGGAACGATTCGAGAGACTTGGAACATCCACTCAAGATTTGCAGCTAGCAGTCGTTGAAAGAGAGCGCAATCAATTGGTGGGAACCATCGCTCTTCATCACATTGATTGGATTCATCGCACGGGAGATATTTCCATCGTTATTGGCGACGATTCCGCTCGGGGTAAAGGCATCGGCGGCGAAGCCGTAAAACTTTTGGTGAAACATGCCTTTGGAAAACTCAATCTGAACAAATTAACCGCCGGTGTTGTCGCAATTAATGAAGCGTCCCTCAAATTATTTCAATCAGTCGGATTCAAAGAAGAAGGTCGACTTCGACAGCAGCTCTACATGGAAGGTCGATATCAAGACGTCTATCGCCTGGGTTTGCTCGCGTCGGAGCGCAAAGTAGATTAGAGAGGCAAAGAAAATGGCACAAAAAGTGAAAGTTGGAATCATCGGTTGCGGTCGAATCGCAAGTCGACACGGGGAGGCACTGAAAGGCGCGGAATTCACGGAACTCGTGGCGGTCTGCGATTTAGATGAAACGCGACGTACGCAAAAGTCGCAAGAGCTCGGCGTTCCTGGTTATCGCGACTATCATGAAATGTTGAAATTCCATCCGGAGATTGAACTGGTCGATATTCTCACCCCAAGCGGCATGCACGGCGAACATGCCGAAGATTTGCTGCTTCATTACAATAAGCATTTGATGATCGAAAAGCCGATGACGCTTGATCTCGCCGAGGCCATTAAGATCAAGAAAATGGCCGATCAAAGATCTTTGCGAATTTTTCCGATTTTTCAAAATCGTTACAACACCGCGGTTCAGCGCGTGAAAGGCGCTTTGTCGAACAAAGACGAACTGGGAAAATTACGCGTGGGCACCGTCCGCATGCGCTGGTGCCGCCCGCAACGTTACTATGACTTGGCGGATTGGCGTGGAACGTGGGCCATGGACGGTGGAGCATTGACTAATCAAGGCATCCACTACTTGGATCTACTCCGCTACCTCTGCGGCGAAGTGGAACAAGTCTGCGCGATTTCGGCCACGCTTGGCGCGAAGATCGAAGTCGAAGATACAGCAGTCGCCATTCTGAAATTTAAAAACGGCGCCTTAGGAGTCATCGAAGTGATGACCTCCGCTCGACATGACGACTTCGAAGCATCCATTTCCGCGGTTTGTGAAAATGGACTCGCCGTGATCGGTGGAATTGCCGCGAATGAACTCGTCACCTTCACGCCGAGTGAATCCACAAAGACTGAGTTCAATGAGTCGTTCCCGCACATTTACGGTTTCGGACATAACGTACTTCTCAATGAGATCGGCAAAGCGATTCGAAATAACACGCCCGCTCCGATTGAATTTGATGACGCCGTAAGCTCACTCAGTCTCCTTCATGCTCTTTATGTGAGCAGTGAAACGGGCGAGTGGGTAAATCCGGAAACCGTTTCAAAATCGAAGCTTGGCATTCGAGACGATCGACTTCGCTCACCCTATCGAACTCCGGGACCGAAGAGCGCGTTAAGAAGTGTAAGTCTTGAAAGATCTGAAGCCGTTCAGGTGGCGCAAGCGTTATGATTCCCGCTCTCTTATTGGGTCGAAAAGGAAGCGTCGGACTCCCTGGCAAAAACACTCGGCTCATCAAGGGCAAACCGCTGGCGGCCTATCCCATGCAAGCTGCAAAGCTGGCCCCAAGTGTAGATCAAGTTTTTCTTTCCACCGATGACCCTGAGCTCATGAAAATTGCCCGACAAAATAACGTCGAGGTGATCGAACGCCCTGCTTATTTGTGCACGAATCAAGCTCTTGGAGAAGATGCGTACAAACACGGCTACGAAGAGATTTGTAAACGCACAAACCAAGCTGTGGAAATTCTTGTGCTCATGTTTTGCAATGCTCCTACAGTATTGCCATCGCAGATCGAAGAAGCGATTCAAGTTCTGAAAGACAATCCCGAAGTGGACTCCGCCGTCACGGTGTCGCGATACAACATGTGGAGTCCCTTGCGTGCTAGACGAATAGGATCGGATGGCCTCCTTCATCCTTTTGTATCACTCGAAAGCATTGGCGATCCCTCGAAACTCAATTGTGATCGAGATAGTCAAGGTGACGCCTGGTTTGCTGATGTGGCATTAAGCGTGGTGCGAGCGAAGAACTTTGAACATATCGAGCAAGGATTACTCCCGCAAAAATGGATGGGACGAAAAATTCATCCCATCAAGAATGAGGCAGGCTTAGACGTCGACTACGAATGGCAAGTTCCTATGGTGGAATGGTGGATCGAAAACAAACTTTATCGCGAAATCCCTCTTGAACAATCAGAAATGCAGATCGGGAAAGCAAAATGAAAGTAAGAAAACAACATTTGGAGAATATCAAACGCGTTCCGAACCCAGGAGGAAATCGCCTTCGCACGGTTCGTCTCGATAAGAACGAGAGAACGATTCGGTTTAGCGAAACGGATTGGCAAGAAATGCTCGCTCCCATTGTAAAAAATCCGGAGTGGATCACGGCCTATCCCGAGGTGAAGCCATTGATTCAAAAGATCGCTGCGTGGGACGGCGTTAATGACGATCAAATCTTTTTGACGGCGGGGTCCGATCTTGCATTAAAGGCCTGCTTCGAATCCTTTGTAAGTCCTGGCGATAAAGTTGTTTTGTTAGAGCCCACCTTCGCAATGGGAAATGTTTACTGCCAGTTGTTCCAAGCCCAACAAAAGGCCATCCCCTGTAAAAATGACATGAGCTATGGTCTGAATGATCTAATCGCGGCAGTCGATTCTGATACGGCATTTGTTTATCTTCCAAATCCCAACTCACCCACGGGGGGTGAATTTTCACTTTCGGAATTGGATCAACTTCTTGCACACTGCCAATCGAAGTCCGTGCCGGTGTTTGTCGACGAGGCATATTATTTCTTCTCGAAAACCACTGCCTTGCCGCTCGTGAAGAAATACGAAAATCTCGTTGTAGGAAGAACTTTTTCAAAAGCCTGCGGATTGGCTGGCGTTCGCTTGGGCTATGCCGCGGGACAAAAAGAGATTATCGATCTCGTAGGTAAATGGCGCCCCATGTACGAAGTGAATTCCTTTGCCATTCAATTTGGAACTTACCTGATCGAGCATCCTTATCTTATCGATAAATATGTGGAGAAAGTTCAGGCGGCTAAGGAGCAAGTCATGAGCTGGTGCTTCGCCAAAGATGTTCCTTTTTTCAAGAGCGCTGCAAATTTTATTAACGTCAAAGTTGGCGAAGCCAACGCAAAGGAAATTGAGAAGGCATGTCTGGAAAATAACATACTTCTCAAAGGTGGAGCTCCTTACAAGCCAGGCAACGAGTGCGTTCGCATCAGCCTTGGAGTTCCTGAGCAGGTCGACTTACTTCTTCCCATCATGGAAAAGGTTTTAGGGATTTCTAAATAAATGACCACCCCACTCGTCATGAGGCCATTTAAACCCGAAGATGCCGAAAAGGTCATTTCTTGGGTTTCGCAATCGCCAAAGGACCTATTTTACTTTTCTTCTCAATTCGAATTCCCTCTGCAAAAGAACACGTTTCTCAATTACTGCGAAAAGAATTTCGACGCGCAATCGCATGTCGCATTTTCCTTTTTGGATCCCCAGTCCCAAGAACACATTGGGCACTGCGAGCTAAAAGCGATAAGTCCAAAACATTTGAATTCCACCATCGCTCACGTCCTCGTATGCCCAACAGCTCGAGGAAAGGGTTACGGTCGACGAATGCTTACCCAAATGCTGGACTACGCGTTTGAAAAGCGCGGCTTAAACCGTGTCGGCCTCGCGGTGGGAACGGAGAATACCCAGGCCATTCAAGCTTACCTTAAAGTAGGATTTCAAATTGAAGGGTTGATTAGAGATGTTTTGAGGTTCGAAGGAGAATATTTCTCTCTCTATCAAATGGGAATCTTAAAAGTGTCTACTCAAAATTCGTGACCGATCAAATAGGTCGAATTTTTCGCTCCAATTTGAATCCCTGAAGGCCCATGTGAGGCCACGCAAAACGCTGATGTGCAAAGCCCTGTCGATCAAACATGTAATGATAATCCGTGATGGAATAATGGTGATCGCCTTTAACGGCGCAGGGCGGAAATAGGGACTTGTATTGTGGAAAAACCGAATGGGCACCTCGGTAATTTCTATAGTTCAGAAAATACTTCGCAAAGTGTTTAAAAGTTTTAACCAAAATTTGAGTTTTAGAGAAATAATGCTCTCCCAAAACGATCACGAGACCTTCAGGCTTTAAAACGCGATCCACTTCTTTGAGTAGCCGAACGGGTTCATCACAGTGATGAAATGCCTGCGCCATAAGCACGACATCTTGAGATCGATCTGGCAATTTCAAGTCGAGAAAACTGCCATGAATGAGCCTAACCTTGTCCGCTGGGATTCCATACTCCGCAAGAGTTATCGGTGCCAAATCAAATATCCGATGGCGACTAAAATCTAGCGCGTTTAAAAAACCAAAATCCTTATCTTTAAAAAACCAAGATTCTAGCCAACAGATCCCCGACCCCAATGATAGAATTGATTTATTTTTCCAGTCGAGGGAACACTCATCAGAGACTTCTCGAAAAGTTTTGAGCAGATTTTTGAAATGAGAATCCGACTCTAGTGAATCAAAGCCCTTACGAACATTAAATGACTTCGACGCCTCGATACTTTCGTTATTCCAGTATTCTGAGGAAAAAATCTCCTTCGTATCGCGCTCACTCAACCAACTCTCGAGAGAATAATCAAGCCGCGCTGTCGAGTGTTGTCCGATCCTTTGCATAAGATTAATTCCCCCCTGCCGCTACTTTCATAAATTCTGAATACTTTTTGGAAATAGCGGGTCCTGAAAAATCCATCGCCCTCTCTTTTAACTGGGAGCTATTCATAGGATGTTCCAATCTATAAACGATTTTATTCGCCAAAGCATCAGCGTCGTAAAGTTCGACTAAATCCCCAAATCTTCCATGATCAAGGATTTCCTTTGGCCCTCCGGCGCAGTTCGTGCAAATGACGGATGTTCCCGCCGCCAAGGATTCCACAATCACGTTCCCAAAACCTTCCCATTCGGACGACAAAACAAACACCTTTGCCCTTTTCATGTAAGGAAAAATATTTCCCTGAAAGCCAAAAAGCTTCACAACGTCCTGAAGGTTAAAGCTCTGAATCAGGTTCAGAATATTCAGTCGTTCTTCCCCCTCTCCGATGATAACCAGACGTGCTTTGTCATTGAGAGAATTCACTCTCTGAAATGCCTTGATGAGGAGCGGAAAATTCTTTTGCACATGGAGCTTTCCCACGCTCAAAACCACTTCCTTATCTGGATCATTAAACCACTCTTCGGTCGTCTCTTGATCGAGGAGGCTCTGATACTGTGCAGGAAGAACTGGATTGTGGATCACCCTCACCTTTTCTTCGGCGACGATCTTATTTGAAACAATGTCCTTCTTAGTATCGCTGGAGTTTGCAATGACTCCGCTCACTCTCCGATAGGACAACTTCATGAGTTTTAAAAACAACCATCGAAGCGGCCAAGGTCGTCTCATAATTTCATGAAGCGTATTAGCTTCACGAAAAAAGATATGAGACCCCTTCAATCCAATCGCTGCAAAGCCCGTGATGAAATTAGTAGATCGCAGCGTCGATAAAATGACCTCCGGTTTCTCCGCTTTCAAATAGTGGCGAAGCTTCCAAAAAGAGTTACGCAGCCGTTTCAAGTGTAGAGGAATAACTCGTACATGGGGATGCAATGGATCTGCGCCTACAGGTCCTTCGAAGAATGTGACCAAATCAACCCGATGGCCAATCTCTGCAAATGAATTGCAGAGATTGATCGCAACCTTCTGCGCTCCTCCACCCGCCAAAGAACTGGAAATCACGGCAATCTTCTTTTGAAGGACACTCGACATTTCCATCTTCCTTAACGTCAGCAATCAAGCGACGATTTGGCGTTCTACTTCCTTAAATTGTTTTACGAGACATACCCCCGGAGGAAAATCTTCTTCTCCACTCGATTGAATTCCCAAAAAAGGAGTGCCCGCCAGTCGAGCTCCTTCAAAGTCCGATGGAGCATCTCCAATCATGAGTACTGTCTGCGGGTTTAAATCATAATCTCGGATAATATTTTGTAGGATTTCTCTTTTGGTTTTGGGCGACCCATAAACCCCTTTGAAATATTGATGAATATTTCGTCTCAAAACGATTTCCCGCAATTCACTTTCAGGAGTGGCAGAGGCTAAAAACAATGGAATGAAGCGAAAATACTTATCTAAAAACGCTTCTACTCCTTCGAAGAAAGGTGCTTCTAGAACTTTCTGAAGAACTAACGCGGAAAACCTCTTGGATAATTTTTGACCGTCATCTTCTGAATAGGTTTTGCCGAGGAGAGATTCTTGAAAATAGCGGAATTTTTGAAAACGCGAAATTCCACGATGCTTCCGGTGATACTCCATTACTTGGTTGGAAAGCTCATCTCCGTAAGGCAAGTACAGCTCGCCGAATGCTCTTTCTTTGACCTCATTTGAGTCAACCAGAGTGCCGTCAAAGTCAAAAACGATCGCGGTATACTTAGAGTGAAGCATATGGAATGTGATGAGCTTGAAGTTCGTCTCGGGAGATGTCTTTGCGCTCATCCCTCATTCTTGAATTTTTTTCAATTTCAGCAATCAATTGCAACAGACCCTGACCGAGATCCACGTGAAGGTTGGGTGAATACTTCCGACCGATCTTCGGCTCATAGGCATAGGGTGTTCGAACGTAATGCCCTTGAAGTTTTTTATTCACAAACTCGACGGAGTTTGGAATTCCCAAGATCTCCGCAACGGTTTTGAGCAAGTCTTCAACCTTCATCAATTCTTTGCCCATGAGCACCACGCTTTGATTTCTAAAGTCGTCTTTCAACATATCGACGCTTGCAATCGCCGCGTCCTCCACATGGATGTACTCTCGCATCGCCTCAGGGCTGCCTTCGTAACGAACTACACCGGTCTCAAGAGCCGCTTGAATAATTCGAAACAGAGAATTTTTTTGATCGCATCGAGGTCCGTAGAGTGAACCGTATCTCAAGATGGTGTAGTCGAGGTTAAAAGTTCGCTGATACTCCTCGATGTAATGCTCAGCAGCCTGTTTACTGCATCGATAAAAGCCTCCCTCACGACTGTAAACATAGACCGTGCTGGCATAGATAAAACGCCGGACATTATTTTTCCGGCAAGCTTCTAAGATGTACGAATTGCCAAGAATATTGAATCTGATGGTTTCAATAGGTTTTCGTCGCGCTTCGTCGAGGTCGGCCAAACCCGCGAAGTTAAAAACGAAGCTTGCGCCTTCGACAGCCTTCTCCACAGCAGCGACGTCAAAAATATCCCCCACGATCATTTCCTGACCGCTCCTAATCCAACGAGAAGGAACTTTATCAAAAACGGTTACCAAATGACCTCGAAGAGTAAGCTGATCGGCGACGTGGGATCCCAAAAATCCACTACCTCCTATGACGACTACTTTAGTGCGATCAACCACGATCAATCTCTCCTCGAATTCGATCTAAAACTTGAATTAAAGCAAATATCTCAGTCTCCCCAGATTTACTCAAAGAATACATATCTGAGAAAAGGTTTGTTTGACAGAGGAGCTTCGCATTGAACTCTCGTATGATTTCACGCACTTGGGAGGTGGCATCCTCCTCGACTTGAACGCGCCTCCAAAAAGCCCTTTTTTGACAGGCTTCCAGTGCGGGGGCTGTAAGATTCCGCAGGCCTAGATCAAAATAGACGATGGGTTTGTTGGATGCGAAAGCCAAGGAAGAGGCGGTGGAAATGAAATCCAAAAAGATCACATCGTAGTCATTGAATACATCTTCTAGTCGCCCCGAGACTAAAGGCACTCCTTCAGGAATTCGGTCAGAACGATTTTTCGGGTGAGTCTTATAAGAAATATTCAGTCCCACTTGGAAGAGCTGCCTTTGCCACTCGGCATAGACATCGTCATCAAAATCTCGAAAGGGTCCGTAACGCTGATTGGCCGAAAATCCGGTGGGAACATAAAGAATCTTTGTTTTGCTGCCGATGGCCCTCGGCTTAACTTCATTTTGGGTGAAGAGTTTTTGCACAATGGAAGAACTGAAGAACTCTAACTGCGGCGCTTTACCCACGGGTTTTGAATAAGATGCATTCTCAAATAGTCCTGAACGACCATAGGTAAGGTAGTGCGTGCAAAGACTCAGCTCTCCCAGACCTACGACGGGCTCATCAAATAAGCAAAACGATTGATGTCCATGCCCAAGACAGACAACGGGCAACCCTTCGCTCAAATAATTCGTTGCCCGTATTCGGCAATCGATATCAACATTCGATCCTAAAACACAAATGGATGCCGCAGGCGGAATTTTTTTCGCAATCAAGAAGGAATCTACGTAACTTAAAAAATTAAGAACGAAATTCTTATTCTGCTCTTCGCCGATAAGTTTCGATAGGTCGCCGAGCAAATCCTTCAAAAGGGTCATCTGTTGGCTCTGGCTTTTAATGTAAAGGCATGGTGCCGGAGTGCGAAGAGGCAGGCATTTCCCGCGCGAGCCTAACAAAATGTCTTTTCTTGAAATCGGTAGATTGGGGGAACAATCAATGTCCGTTGAAAATGGGGCCATCCATTTTAAGATCCGATTCAAGCGGGATGGAGAGTAATCGCTTCTTCGACGTTGGAAATTCCACTCGGGTGTATTGGATATGTAAGCCGTATTTAAATACGGAAAGATTACAGGTTGCTCGTAACCCTTCGGTTCAGTCTTTAGAATAAAAAAATTAGAAGCGTACTTAAGTAATTCAGCTGCAAAGACGATGGGTAGGTTTGGTTGCTCGGAACTGGACGAATCGCAATACCGCCGAATCGTTTGTCCGATCGCAATAGAGACATCGTCCTGAAGTTTCTTACGCTGCGTCACACCTTCCAAATGCTTCGCATTGAGACGCAGATTCGCTGCACCCGTCATGGATTAACTTCTCCTAGGACCATCACGGGAGCGCCATCCGCATTTTCAAAGAGGAGGGGTGAAATGATCGCGAGGCTTGGCGCCGCCTTTAGATTTTCAAGATTCATGTCTTCGATTGGCAAAATGGGAGGCAACCCCTCTTCATTCGTCGAGAGTAATTCCCGATGAGCGGCTCTTCCAATTTCCCGATGGGAAAAACTGGAGACCGAAATAAAATCTAAGCCCAGAAATTTAATGCGACGGTTCCTTCTCAACCATTTCGCTATACCGGGACCAACCCCCGGACCTTTCTTGGTATAAACTTCCGGATCAAATTTTCGCCACTTCTCCGCCCCGGTACGCAAAAGCAAAAGATCACAATCATGGGGAATGCTTTGAAGCTGAGAACCCACCTTCTCTAACTCTAGAATCTCTCCCGGCTCCACGATGACATCAATCAACATAGAACGATGAGAGATCCAAAAATCTGCCGGAAACTGATCGAGAGTTTTTCCTCGTTCATCGAAATGCTTAGGCGCATCGATATGAGTTCCCACATGGCCCGGCATACTCAAATGAGAGGAGACAGAACGACTTGCCTCCGACCTCTCTTGCCGAATGGAGATTTGTCCCGTCCCCCCATAAAGAGGAGTGCGGTCACTCATCACATGGCTTAGATAAATCCAGGGCACAAATCAGACTCCCGCCTGAATTTCGTACTCCATGGCCGGAACCTCATTCTTCAAAGGATCGCCCGTAAAAAATCGGACGACTTCCTCAGTCGCTTCCAACTCCATTTGGTTTCGGCAATCGATCGTCATAGAGCCCATGTGCGCGGTAAAAAGGCAGCGCTCAATTTCAAGCAAGGGTCCCGAGTAGGGCTCTTCTTCAAAAACATCGAGTGCTACGCCACCGAGATGCCCGGATTGAAGAACATGGTAGAGGTCAGCTTCATCAACAATTCCGCCGCGCGCTGTGTTCACCAAAAGTGCGTCGGGCTTCATCATCTCGAGCTCTTTTCGACCGATGAGTCCTTTTGTCTTGGAAGTCAGAGGAACATGCAAACTGATCACATCCGCCTCTTTGTAAATTGTCTCCTTATCAACCCACTCGATATTGAATCGATTATTGAGCTGAGGCTTTGGAACTATGTCATTGACCAAAATTCGTGGGTTGAAGCTTTGCAATCTTTCAAGCACTTCCACCCCTATGCGCCCCACTCCGATCAAGCCGACCGTCACATTTCCCAATCGACGACCGAAGAATCGATGCCACGTCCCGCGACGAAGCTGAAGATTTGAAAGTTGAACTTGGCGGAGCAGGCTTAGCATCATGCCGATCGTTAAATCTGCCACGGCTTGCGTGGGACCGTCAGGTGTGTAAGCAACTCGAATGCCCTTCGATTTTGCCGTAAGCAAATCCACATTATCGAGCCCAATGCCTACGCGAGAGATCAACTTCAAGCGGCTCGCTCCGTCTAAAACGGCCTTAGAAATCTGCTCCGTTCCGGCGATTAATGCATCGTAATCTTTCACGAATTCTTTGAGTTCACTTTCCTTGAGTTTTCGACCGAGCGGATTGACCTCGAAATCGAAACCCCTTGCTTTCAGAAGTTCAATCGGACGAGAATCCATCGTTGAAAAGGGTACTGTCGTTACCAGGATTTTGGGCATATCCGCGCTCGCAAAGTTCCAGGAACTATGCCTATAAATGAGGTTTAAAGCAAAGGAATTTCAAATGGGCATTCTCGATACAGGGATCCGAAACGCCAAAAATGTCCGCAATTACATGTTCGGCCCAGGATCGATCCAATCACTTCCAAAGCTGCTTCAGGCCCCCCGTCAGAATCGGGACCAAAGGGTCGGATTTTTCATCGATGAATTCTTCAAAAATAATGCGTCTATTCTCAACAACCTCGCCATTGAAAGCGGCGATCACGTCGTTTTTGTACCTACAGAGAAGGAACCGACCACCGACCAAATTGATTCCTATTTGAGCGCGATTCGGGAAAAAAACTTAAACATCTCCGCCATCGTCGGCATGGGCGGTGGAATTACTCTCGACGTTGCGAAAGCCGTTGCCAACCTGCTTACAAACCCAGGAAAGGCTGCCGATTATCAAGGCTGGGACCTCGTAAAAAATCCCGCCGTTTATAAGATTGGCATTCCAACCATTTCGGGAACGGGAGCGGAAGCGACGAGAACCTGCGTCATGACCAATACCAAGACGGGCGTAAAGCTAGGCATGAATAGCGACTTCACGGTTTACGATCAGATTATTTTGGATTCCGATTTAACTTCCACCGTTTCTCGCGATCAATATTTCTGGACCGGCATGGATACCTACGTCCATTGCATCGAAGCGCTCGCTGGAAGTTACCGAAATGCCATTGGTGACGCCTTCTCACGAGAAGCCGTCAATCTGTGCCAACAGGTTTTCTTGTCGGAAGACATGATGACCTCTGAAGCACGAGAAAAACTGATGGTCGCATCGTACTTAGGTGGCTGCGCGATTGCGACGAGCTACGTCGGCGTCGTTCACCCATTTTCAGCGGGTTTGAGCGTTGTGCTCGGACTTCACCACTGCGTTTCCAATTGTATCGTGATGAGAGCGGTCGAAGAGTTTTATCCGGAACCCTACGCCGAATTCTGGAAGATGGTTGAGAAACAAAACATTCACATTCCTGAAGGGGTTTGCCGCGGACTGAAAGATGAGGAATTCGATCGGTTATATGCCTCAACTATTGTGCACGAGAAGCCTCTCACGAATGCCTTGGGTCCGAATTTTGGAAAAATTCTGACGAGAGAAAAAGTAAAAGAAACTTTTTTGAAGATGTAATGGAGCGCGGGGAAAATGCCAGGTTTCGAAGTCATAGGAAAAGAAGAACAAAGCGAAGTAAATTCAGTTTTTGCCTCGGGCGGAATCCTGTTTCGTCATGGCTTCGATCAACTCCGCAATGGCTGCTACAAGGTTAAAGATTTTGAACGAAATTTTGCGGAAATTATGGGAGCTCCGTACGCCCTTGCGGTGAGCTCTGGAACCGCCGCGCTTAGAGTTGCCTTGGCAGCTCTCGAATTAAAAGCAGGCGACGAAGTCATCACTCAATCTTTCACCTTCGTTGCGACGGTGGAAGCTATCATTGAGTCGAAAGCCGTTCCGGTTTGTGCCGAGATCGACGAGACGCTCAATATGGATCCCAATGATCTGATCAAACGAATTACTCCCAAAACAAAAGCCGTGATTGCCGTGCACATGCTTGGCACTCCATCGCGATTGGTAGAAATTAAGAAAATTTGTGATGAAAGGGGTTTAGCTCTCATCGAAGACACCGCATGGGGTTGCGGCGGATCCCTCGCCAACACAAAGCTTGGGACATGGGGAAGAATGGGAACGTTCAGTTTCGATTTCGCCAAGACCATCACGACGGGCGAAGGGGGTATGATTCTCTTTAAGAATGAAGAAGATTTTAAAAAAGCGGCGGCTTGGCATGATCACGGTCATGAAAACAATCCCAAACTCCCACGATGGGAAGACAGCCGCTCCTCTTCTGGATTTAATTTTAGAATGAGCGAACTGCAAGCAGCGGTGGGACTGGCACAACTAAAAAAACTTCAAACCGTTGTAGATGCGCAGAGAAAGAACAAGGACCTGATTTGGAAGCTCATTTCTGAAGTGAAAGGAATTGAAGCACGACGAGCTCCGACAAATGCCTATGAAACTTCGGATGCATTGGTATTTTTTGTCCCTTCTAACGAAATTGCAAAGGGCTGCCGTAAGGCGCTCGTCGAAGCGGGCTTAGCTACCAAAATTCTTCCCGAAGCAGTCACTTGGCACTTCGCCGGCACTTGGGTTCACATGCCCGAGCTCGTAGCGGCCCACGGTGGCGATCTCAAATCGGCATTTCCAAAGTCCCAGGAGTTGCTCTCTCGCGCCGTGTCGCTCCCGATTCGCGTGAATATGGCGGAAAACGAGCCCCTGAAAATTCTTGAAGCCCTCAGAAAGGTTGAGGGACTGCGATGACAAAGCCTGCCAAGCCTTTGGTTTCTGTCATTGTAGCCGTTTTCAATCAGGAGAAATTCATAGGTCGTTGCTTGCGCTCCCTCCTTCATCAAACATTGCCGCACGAAGCTTACGAAATCATTGTCATTAATGATGCTAGCACCGATCGAACTCCCTACGCTCTCGAACTATTTCACAAGGCAATTCGCGTCATTCATAACGAGAAAAATATGGGTCTCCCCGCGTCTCTCAATAAAGGAATTAGAGAGGCGAAATCGGATTACATTATCCGAGTAGATTCCGACGACTATGTGAATGCAAAGACTTTGGATTTTCTTCACATGTATCTGGATCTCAACGAGAACTCCAATGCAGTGGCTTGCGATTACCTTTTGGTGGATGACCAAGAGGATGTTTTGGGCCGACGCAACTGCCTCATCGATCCCATCGCTTGCGGAATCATGTTCCGAAAATCGCTGCTTTTTGAAATTGGATTATACGACGAGACTTTTCGTTGTAACGAAGAGCGCGACTTGAGAATTCGATTTGAAAAGAAATATAAAATCGATCGCCTTGAACTTCCACTTTATCGATACCGAAGACACGAGAAAAACATGACCAACAACGTCGCTTCGATGAAGTTTCACGACGATCTTCTCATGAAAAAACACAGCCTATTCTTTAGTCAGGAAAACAATGCAACCGCTTATTAAATTAGGAAAAATGGATCTGGTTTCAGGTGGTGATCCCTATGTGATCGCGGAAATCGGAGTAAATCATGAAGGCTCAATGGAGCTTGCGAAAAAGTTAATTGAATTGGCCAAGCAAGGCGGCGCAGACGCGGCGAAATTTCAAACCTATAAAGCGGCAACGCTGGCCTCGAAAAATTCTCCCGCCTATTGGGACACCACTAAGGAAGCGACGAAGAGTCAGTACGAGTTATTCAAAAAATACGACAGTTTTGAAAAACCCCAATACATCGAGCTCGCAGAACATTGCAAAAAAGTGGGTATCGACTTTCTTTCTACTCCATTTGACGACGAAGCCGTTGAATTTCTAGATCCGCTCGTTCCCTTTTTTAAAATTGCTTCAGCGGATCTCACCAATATTCCATTTCTTCGCAAAATTGCCGCAAAGAAAAAGCCCATTATTTTATCGACGGGCGCATCGACCCTCGCAGAAATTGATCTTGCTTTGGAAGAATTGAAGGCTCACGGAAGTACCGATACCATTTTACTTCATTGCATTTTGAATGNNCGACAATTCGAACGCCCATTTGAATATGATCACAGGGCTTCAGCGAGCCTATCCTACAAAGATTGTCGGATATTCAGACCATACACTCCCCGATGAAACGATGTTGCCGCTTTTGGTCGCCTATCTTCTAGGGGCGTTGGTAATCGAAAAACACTTCACACATGATAAGTCCCTTCCGGGCAATGACCACTATCACGCCATGACCCATGAAGATCTTCGTCAGTTCAGGAACATGGTGGAAAGAACCCGACGGCTCATGGGGCCCACGAGCGTCAAAGCGCCGATTGCAACCGAAGCGATCTCACGCCAAAACGCGCGCCGAAGTATCGTTTTAAGGCATTCCGTACCTCAGGACTACGTCTTAAAGGAGGCGGATCTCATTACAAAGAGACCTGGATCGGGAATTACTCCTCTTTTCTGGGATGAGGTGGTAGGACGTCGTACTCGAATATCTTTGAATGAAGACCATATTT
The DNA here is from genome assembly GCA_002343335.1 of Bacteriovoracaceae bacterium UBA2394. Taxonomy (GTDB): domain Bacteria; phylum Bdellovibrionota; class UBA2394; order UBA2394; family UBA2394; genus UBA2394. Next base: position 1,709 of record DDSI01000040.1, on the reverse strand, counting down.
TACAGTGGCATGATATCGAAGCAGGCGTAGATCACGCCCGATAGAGAGCGTACGAAAGTTCTATTTTATGCAAAGTCCCTTAGCGCAAGATCGACCACGAACGCGTGAGCCTGGATCGGATGAAATCGATCTGCTCGTGCTCTTTAGACTCGTGGTGAGAAATTTCAAATTTCTCGCACTTGTCTCTCTTGCATTTGCAGTGACTGGGGCTCTGTGGTCCATGTTTGTGATGCAGCCCATTTTCGAGAGCAAGGCCATGATTACAAACCGAACAAGTGACAGTAGAGCCGGCCAACTTGGGTCCACGGTCTCTCCGCTCATCCAATTGTTAAGCATGAGCGGTGGTAACCAACAGGTCGCCCAATTTCAGAAAATCTTGGAAAGCCGAGCACTCACTGAGGCTGTCATTGATGAAGGAGGCCTTCTTAAAAAACTTAATCTCGCCGAAGACCAGCAGCATGGTTTGGCCGGGACAAAAGCCCGCCTTGCGAAGAGTCTAGAGAAAGGGGTTTTTATTGAACTGGAAGGTGATTTTTTGACAATTAGTTATCGCCACACAGATCCCCAGTTCGCCTATGAAATCATCACTCTTTATCTCGATCAATTGACAAAGAGAATTCAGGGCACGATGCAGACTTCAGCAAAGGCAACGGAGATATTTATTGAAAAGCGACTGCAAGAAGCAGAAGTCTCATTAGCTGAAGTTGAAAAGAAGTATGTAAATTTTCAAAAGTCGGAAGGCCTTGTGGCCCTTCCCTCACAGCTTGGCATTACGCTTAGCGCGGCCTCCAGCCTTCGCAATCGACTGATTGAAAAGGAAATGGAAATTGCTCTTTACCGCGACATCATCAAGGACTCGAGCGAAATTCAGAGATTAGAATCGGAAAGACTGCAAATCAAAACCCAGCTCGACAAATTAATTGAAGGCCAAAACCGAACATCGGCAAGAGGGTCTGGAACAACTGGAAGCCAGTCGAACCGAAATATTGAAATTTATACTCCATTAAAGCAAACGGGAACGTTGTCGGTAGAATTCGCCAACATGGAGAGACTCTATCTCAGTCAAATAAAGCTCGTAGAGCTTCTTAAAAATCAGCTTGAAGTTGCTCGAATTGATTCTAAACGACAAGAATCTGGGTTTCTCACGATTGACCCTCCAACGATTCCAATCTATCAGGTGGCCCCGAACAAAACGATCATCACGATATTGTCTGGAATGCTTGGAATCTTGATTGCAAGCCTTATCGTTCTAATGATGAATTCGATTAGGACGTTACCGCGATTTATGTACCGAATCGTAAAGACAAATCGACCTAAACCTGAGGCGGTTTAAAACGAACCTCGAAATGCCAATCCAAATTCAAAAACCAAGGGTTTAAAGCTGCCGTGCTGGGAGAGATAATATTTCGCAGCCCCAAACGCGTGAAGGGCGAGCGTGGGATCCCCGAACCTCTCTTGAGTTCGATAAAGATTGGCGCCCAATCGCCCAGATAACGGAAACACCATTTTGCTCCCCATGTTCGACGCAGTTGTTCCAGCCCGACCGAATCCTCCGAGAGCACTCAACGTGGGGTCAAAATAATTTTTTGGAAAGAATCTGAAGCTTAGTCCCCCTTCCATGGCGATGACTGAAATCAGTCCCTTGTCGTCTGTGGGCACGTGCCGCACACGCAAAATCCAAGCATTTGGATTCATGACGACTCCCAAAC
>DDSI01000143.1 GCA_002343335.1 Bacteriovoracaceae bacterium UBA2394 | reverse complement strand
TCGTCCAACTTGCCGTCGTACTTTGCTCGAAGAAGTTGCAGAAAAACGCTCATGGTCCGAAGCGGCTCTTGAAGGTCATGCGACGATACATAGGCAAATTGTTCAAGATCAGCATTCGACCGAGCCAAAATGCTCGTTTGTTCCAGCAGGGCCTGCTCCGCGATCGATCGCTGAATAGCATTTACAAACATCTCACCGATGATTCGAAGGAGATCGATCTCAACCGTTTCCCACTTTCGCATTTGAAAATAAGAGTCAAATCCCACCAATCCGATGAGTTGATTACGAAATATCATCGGCACCAAAAGAGAAGACTTCGCTCCCGAAGCTGTAAGAAGAGCTCGTTCCGCCGCTGCGGTCTCCGGAAGATCTTCAATTCGATTGATCGCCAAATATCCGACTTGATGAAAAGCCGACAAAACATGGGGAAACTGATCCACCTCTAAATTGCGGCTCAAAGCGATCTCTGCAGGGACGCCTGGGACGCACCATTCATGAGTCATATCGGCACGAAACTCTCCCGGCTGAAGCTGAAATACAAAGGACTTATCGACGCCATAGACTTCACAGAGATCTTTCAAGGCTTCATTGATTCCCGAATGCACTTGCGACGGCGGTAGGTGCAAAAGTCGATTCGAGATGCGAATGGTCACCTGCTCCATGCGACTTCGCTTCTTTAATTCTTCTTCGAGTTCTCGATGCTCATGGATATCTACGGCGCTTCCCACCCACCTTATGATTTGTCCTTTTGCTCCCAGAACGGGCGAGGCTCGACCCCAATGCCAGCGATACAGACCATCCGCCATCTTCAGACGATACTCTTGATTGAAAGGTTTTCCGTGACGGATTGCTTCTGTCCAAGCATGAACGGCCGCATCTCGATCCTCGGAATGGAGAAAACGCGTCCAATCTCCCGGATCAGAAGAATCCACTCCCAGCATCCTGAGGCCCGACTGATTGCAATACATAAGTTGGCCTTCGCCATCGGTTACCCATACATGATGAGCGACGGCTTCCGTGAGCTGACGAAAGAGCGGGTGGTTCGTCGGATCCAATCCCAACCATAGATTAAGTTTTGTTTTGAGCCAATTCAGCATGCTTTAAGGCCGGGCATAGCAAATGCCCAATTTCTTGCAAGAGGTTGAAACCAAAGTACTAGGAAACATGGGCAGTAAAGGGATCGAACCTTTGACCCCCGCCTTGTAAGGGCGATGCTCTACCAGCTGAGCTAACTGCCCATATAAATAGAGAGAACGATATGTGATTACATGAGGAGCTATAGAAGGACTATCGATTTTCTTTCTAATTCATTGACGAGATAAACCCGCATTGCATGATAAACGGAATGTCCGAGTCCACTCGTTATGAACCAAAAACGATCGAACCCAGGTGGCAGAAGTACTGGCAAGACCTAGGTCTTTATCGATTTCAAGAAACATCCAACAAGCCCGTTTATTCGATCGATACGCCGCCGCCCACAGTTTCGGGCCGCCTGCACATAGGCCATGTTTTTTCATATACACACACGGAAATTACTAGCCGCTACCATCGCATGACGGGCCATAACGTCTACTACCCTTTCGGATACGATGATAATGGACTTCCCACTGAAATTTTGACCGAGAGAGAGACTGGCGTGAAAGCCTATCAAGCGGATCGGCAAAAATTTCGAGAGATGTGCCTTGAGACAGGCAAAAAATATGCGGAGTTATTCAGCTCTCTTTGGCAAAAATTGGGATTCTCCTGCGATTTTGGCGCTGCTTACTCTACGATCTCTCGCGAAAGTCAGAAGATTTCTCAGTGGTCCTTCATCGATTTATTTCACAAAGGCTTTTTGGAGCGACGAAATGAACCAGCACTTTGGTGCACGAACTGCGTCACTTCCTTTGCTCAAGCAGAAATCGATGATGTGAATAAAGCCGGAAAGTATCTTCACCTTCCCTTCAATGTCCCGGGAATGGAGCCCATTGTCATCGCGACCACTCGTCCTGAATTGTTAGCGGCATGTGCATGCTTGTTTGTGCATCCCGACGACAAGCGATTCCTGGCTTATCACGGAAAAAAAGCGAAGGTTCCATTTTACGATCACGAAGTTCCCGTGCTGTTGGATTCAAAAGCTCAGATGGATAAGGGAACGGGTGCGGTTATGTGCTGTACGTTCGGAGACACCACCGATATTGCCTGGTGGCGACAGCACAAACTTCCTCTCCGAGAAGCAATTTCCAAAATCGGAAAGATGACGGAGATTACCGGACCCCTCGCAGGCCTACGCGTGGAAGCTGCCAAAAAAGAAATGGAAAAGGTTCTGACGGAAAAGGGATTGGTATTGAAGACCGTCGATATTCCCGCCGAGACTCGCGTGGTTAATACTCACGAGCGCTGTGGAACGCCCGTGGAATTCTTGGTGCAGCCTCAATGGTTCGTTCAAGTGGTGAAGCACAAAGAAAAGCTCATCGAGATGGGAAGAAAAATTAAATGGCATCCCGAGTTCATGCGCCATCGCTATGAAAATTGGGTAGAAAATCTTTCGTGGGATTGGGCCATCTCTCGCCAACGCAGCTTCGGCGTGCCGATTCCCGCATGGTACACAGAAGATGGTGAAGTCTACGTGCCTGAGACGACAGACCTTCCCGTCGACCCCACCTTGCATAAGCCAAAAAGAAGTTCCAAATCGGGCGCGCCCTGGATTGGCGATGCCGACGTGTTAGACACCTGGGCGACCAGTTCGGTTACACCGCTTTTGAACGCGCGCCATGGCGCGGAAAATGAGCGTCCGAATTTTTTACCGATGTCGATGAGACCACAGGCGCATGACATCATTCGAACTTGGGCATTCTACACCATCGCGAAATCCTATTTTCATTTTGGCGAAGTGCCCTGGAAAGAAATTGTGGTGAGCGGACACGTCAAAAAACCAGGCCAACAGGTTGAAGCCGCCCAAATGGCCGGTCAAGAATTTGCCAAGAAAACCAAAATTTCAAAATCTAAGGATGGCGACACCTACGCTCCCGAAAAAATGATGGAAAGACATCCCTCGGATGCGATTCGTCTCTGGAGTGCGGCAGCCTCGATCGGTCTCGATGTGCCCTTCGATGAAAATGGCATGAATGACGCCAGCAAGTTTCTCAATAAATTCTGGAATGCCTCGCGATTTGCGCTGATGAATTTAGAAAGCTTCGTGCCTAAATTTTTGAACGAGAAATTTGAATCCCGAAACGCCAACGATCTGCAAGTCCTTGGGCGATTGAAAAAAATTGTGAAGGCCTATCACGAAAATTTTCAGTCTTATGAGTTACACAAAGCGAAGATCGAACTGGATAAATTCTTTTGGGACGTTTGCGACGACTACATCGAGCTCGTGAAGTATCGCTGCTTGAAGGAATATACGAATAGCGAAGACAAGTCCGACGCTCAAAACTCTTTGTACCGAGTGATTTTTGGATTGCTGCAGCTGTACGCACCCTATGCGCCTCACATCACCGAAGAAATTTATCAGATGTATTTCAAACAATTTGAAAAGGCGGAGAGTATTCACCTGATCGATCTTCCGAAGACGGCGGAGCTTTCGACGGCAGAAAATTCGGCGATGGAAGCTTGGATGAACGGCGGGGGTAAATTATCGCTGGCCGCAGTCCGAAGAATAAAAAAGGACAATGCAATTTCTTATCGAACGCCCTTGAAAGTACTCACACTCGTGGGCAAAGGTCCGATCAAAAATGAAAATCTAAAATTATTTACGGCCGATCTAGCGGGCTTTGCCTTTGCCGAAATGGTGGAATTGAAATCTGCAATCGCAGCCGGTGCACAGCCTCAGACTGGAAATAAAATCTTCAGGCTTGAAACTGACGATTTGGACATTCAAGTCGAAGTTTCTGAAGAGGCGATGGTCAAAAAATTGAATTGAGTTTATCTAACGTCGCACACGCCCGCACACAAGCTGGAGTTTTCGCCAGACGGCCTCCCAAAAATGTACCTGGCAAAAAATCCCCGCCCACCTAAAGATTCGAAACTCTACAGTTTTTTTCCTCCACGAATAGGCCCGACGCTTGCTGTTCTGAAGCTCATCTCAGGAACCATGAGGAAACTCTATGAAACTCGCAACCTTGACTCTACTTTCTCTCACCACTCAAGTTATTTCGGTCTCAGCGGCTGAACGTCGTGTGAATGGATTCAACGACAGTGCGATCATGACCGCGATCAATGCCTCCGCGGCTGGAGACACGATTGTATTTCCGGGGGGCGTTTACACAATCTCGAGCGAGANNTACGGAAATGTCATCAATTTCAAAACGGATAACATTACGATTACTGGCCTCACCTTCGAAGGTGGTGGGATTTTCATGGACCATCCCGGGGGTGGAATGAATAGTCGGGTCATCATTGATCGAAATATTTTCAGATTAAATACGAGCGGCGATCACAATTCTGCCATTAAATTTACAAGCGGGTTGCAAGATAGCGCTATCACGAACAATTACTTCACCGGTTTTAATGGTGGATTCGCTATGTATGGCTACAACTATCGCCGCACCAAAATCACCAACAATGAAATTGTGGATATGGGCGCGGGAATGCACATCGATGCTCACGGAAATTCTGGAGAGTTACTTGTCGAACAGAATTTCATTCGCGGCGTACAGGGCATGGGGATGGAATTTCAAGGTGCTTGTGACGGCTGCACCTTCATCGACAATTGGTTTGAACATCCTTCCTATGCCTATCCCACGACAGATTCCCGCTATCGCCCTGCCAACGGAAACAGCATGGCCTATTCCCTCATCTTAGATAAGTCCCGTAATATTCAAATCCTTCGTAACGTCATGATTGCGCCCCGCAAGGGAACGCTCAGCAGCTCCAACGATTATTTGCGCATCACCTTTGAAGTAGGCGGCGACAACGCGTTCGTCGAAGATAATTACAACGATGGTGGAAATCACGTATTGGCGATGAATGATGGATTCGAAACGGCCTCCGTTACGGTTCGAAACAATCTCTTTAAAAATTATGCTCAAGCTGCGAGCTGCTCATTTTGTAGTGCGACACGCTCTTTGACGATCAGCAATACGGGGCCCAATGTGCAGTTGAGTTCGACGATGAGCGCTCGTCTCACTGCGATGGAGAAGCCCGGCATTGGCAAGCGCTATGGCTCCACCCCGACGCCGACTCCGACTCCAGTTCCGGAGAATTCGGAAACGCCCTTGCCTACGGAAGCCGATTCTAAATTTATCTCCGACATGACATTTACCTCCGTGAATGGTTGGGGGCCGGTGGAAAGGGATATGTCCAATGGTGAAAAAAAATCGGGAGACGGGAAAAAAATTTCGATCGCCGGTGTGACCTATGACAAAGGCCTCGGCGTCCACGCAAACGGCTCCATCACCCTTATGGGTCTTGCCGGCACCTATGAAAGTTTCAAAGCCGACTTAGGAATCGATGATGAAACGGGAGGGCACGGCTCTGCAAGAGTGGAGATTTATGCGGATGGACGACTTGCTTATTCCAGTCCTCTATTAAAAGGAGGCGATGCGGCGACCGCAGCCTCCGTAGATATTCGCGGCGCGGATAGTGTTCAGATCCGCTTCAACAATGCGGGCGATAATAGCAACTACGATCACGTCGACATTGCTCATGCTCGGCTCGTTCGCTCGACGTTAGAAATTGAATCTCCCAATCTTTCAACACAGCGCTACGTATCCGACATGGAATTGAATGTAATTGCCAACGGATGGGGCTCCGTGGAGCGGGATCGATCGAACGGAGAATGGGGCTCGGGCGACGGAAATCGCATTACTTTGAATGAGGAAGTTTACGACAAGGGACTTGGCGTTCATGCGAATTCGGACATTCGAATTTCTTTGAATGGAGGTTTCACCAAATTTGAATCTGACATAGGCGTTGACGATGAGGTGGACCGCTTTCAATGCGGAGGAAATGTCGTATTCCAAGTCTATGCCGACAATGCGCTCCTCTATGATAGTGGCGTAATGACGAAAGCCTCTGCCACAAAGTCCCTGAGTGTCGATGTTTCTAACCGAAATGAACTCCGGCTTGTGGTGAATTCAGCTGCAGACGGCAAAGATTGTGATCATGCCGACTGGGCCGACGCTCGATTAACTTCGAAGTGAAAAAGCGCTCCACTTCATGTCCCGATTCCTCCACGCGTGACAATCCTCGTCGCCAAGGAGGGTAAGTCCCTAAAATGATTAGGAAACAAAAGTTACTAGTCTTATCAACGCCCGTGGTCATTGTGGCCCCACTCCATTCGCTTAGAATGGATGAAGTTCATCGAGTAGAGGGAATCCATTGAAAAGGGAATCAGTGAAATCTCGAAATCACCTGTTGAGCATTGTTCTCATGCTGGTCTCGCCGTCAGCTTTCGCGGCGGATCCTATTCCCAATTGCGATCCAAAACTTTTCTCCAATGAGATTCAATTGGGAACGGGAATATACGGCCCAGACATGGCCTGTTTTGAATTCGAACAGGGCCGCATTCGCTATCGCATGCGAAACAACGTTGGAGAAGATCCCTCCTATAATAATTTCGATCCAATCATCACCGCGATCGTTCCTTCGGGTCTTTCACCCAAGATGATTGGGGGCTTAGGGTTAAGCCCTTTCGATCTTGATAGAACTCTAGATTTAAAACTCCTCGTCAGCGCTGGAAATCCCAATATTCCGAATAGTGCTCAGTATGTCTGGTGGCGCGGACAGTACAATGCCTCCAACCGCCAAGTGACTTTCGCTAATATTGTTCGCAATCCCACTTCGGCATCCACATGTTCGGGAACAACGCCAGCCACGAATTTTACAACCGCGATGAAGTTTAGTAAGTCCGTGACGCCCTTACCCGATCTCAACTCTGGCGAATATCTCCGAAGAGATTATGTCTGCAGTCCCGATGAATTCGGCAATACGCAATGCGAAGGCGACGGAGTGGCGTTCGGAGACGTGAATGGCGATGGATTCATTGATATCTATGGTTATCAACGCGGTAATACGTTCATTTATCTTTGGCTTGGAAAGGGAAATGGAACTTTTGAAACGCTGAAACGAGTGGCAATCGGATCTCCTATTTATGGTGTGAGCTTAATCAATTCTCGAGACGATGGTCGCAAAGAAATTTCGGCCCTTGTCGAAGGAAGTATCGGAATCACATGCGGAAATACAGATGGCCCACCCACGAATCTCACCATGTCCATGGGGGTAAGCTGCGATTTACAAGGAAACTGCTCAAATGCTTCTGACAATTCTGAAGAATTTGTTGCTTCAGAAGACGTGGATCCGAATTTTTGCTTTCCAGGTTTATCGCATATTCAGGCATCAGATATAAATCGAGATGGAATTGACGATCGATTGATCTATTCCACAATTCCTGGAATTTCCGGCAAGGTCATTCAGTTGGAAGTTTCCAAATTTTCCTCAGACAGTGATACAACCCTTCTATCAACCGGCGGATTCACACAGTCCATCATAAAAACGGATTTCGATGCGGATGGTCGAGAAGACATCGTGGCTTTAGACGGCGGACTTGGATTTCATAATCTTTCCATTTTCTTTCTAAACCCCAATAATACATTTTCAGCTGCCGTTCCTCTTTTGAACGCGCATTTTGCAGATCAACCCGAATATGTATTCTCTCACGATGTTAACTCCGACACCGTTCAAGATCTCGTCGCCATTGGCAAATCACGAAAAGTTTCAATTTATTTTGGAAAGCGATCGACGAACCGCTCGGAATTTTCCAATCGCTCTCCGAATATTGTTAGCGATCTGAGCTCCATTTCGGGAAATATCTTAGGAGCAACGCTGGGTTCATTTTCAAAACCCGGAGCTCACGATCTTGCCGTGGCCGATCTACGAACTATCCGAATTTATGAAAATCTCCGAAATGGTTTAGGGAATGAAACGGGCCAGTTCAGCTTGGTTCATTCAATCTCCATTCCTTCGAACCTCATGAATGACTCGAGCTTTAACAATCCTAAAGTGGTCAGCATTGCTAGCCGAGATTTAAATGGGGATGGCCGTGAAGATTTGATCGTACAGATGCGGGGGGAATACTTTGCACAGAAAAATCTCTATCGATTCTTTACATACCTCACCGCTGAATCAGGGTTTTTTGCGGACCCCACCGTTGTACCCGTTCCTGCAGGTGCTCCCTCGAACATAGAGCGAAGATCATTTTTACTTTCGGACTGGAATCGAGATGGAAATCCCGACATTCTCGAATCACGATGGGATCCCACTTACAATACGTCGTATCAGTCGATTGGCACGTATGGTGTGGTAGGCCTCTACACGGGTACAGCCAGTGGAATGTTCAATGCCATGGCAATGCCCAATCCTCTATCAACTGCATTTCCTAGCAATCAAATTCGGCTCCTCCACAATGGAAACGCATTTCAGGCGTCCGAAGTCGCAGTGGGCGATCTCAATGGGGATGGTCGAAATGACATCATCGCTTGGGATAACTCGCGCCACGTGGCGGGATATAATCTAGTGAACGCCTCCGGAGGTTTTTCGGGGTTAAAACCTGTTTATCTTCGAGGAGCGGTAGTTCCGGGAAATGCTCCGGTGGTTGGTAATTTTAACGGCTTGCCGGGTTTAGCCGCAGCAATCGCAGCCGATCCCTGCACGGGTGCACCTGGCGCGATTGAAGTGGCGTTCAACATCACGCGAGTCGCCAACAATCCACCTCAAATCACGCAACAGCCAGTTCAAGATACGATCGTTGGGGAAGGACAGACGATTGAACTTTCAGTGACCGCTTCAAGCATGGCGAGCCTCACCTATCAATGGCATAAAAATGGGACTCCCATCGCAGGAGCCAATTCCTCGACACTCCGATTCTCTTCGACGACCCTTTCCGACACCGCAATTTATTTTGTCGATGTGTCGAGCTACATGGGACGCGCTTCGAGTCTTCCCGCTTCCATTCATGTCGTGCCAAATTTTAAGGGAATTTTAGGAGTGCAAGCCACTCAAAGCGGCACCGGCCTTAGTTTATCTTGGAGTGCATTTCGGCTTACGTCGGGAGGCATCGATGAGCGCGCACAATACCTCATCGACATCTATCGCATGAGCGCAGAAGGAAATGGCACAAAAGAAACGTCTGTAAAACTGACAGGGACGGAAACCATTATTGAAGGTCTTCAAACTGGAATGCGCTATTGCTTAGATCTTTTGGCCATTGGCTCGGAAGAATCGCGGCAGGAATCTTCCAATCGAGTTTGTGGGACGACCTTAGAAAATCGTCCGACGATTTCCTATTTGAGCGTTAATCAAAAAGCGACAAGCGATCCCTACCGCGTATCCGCTTCCTTCTACTTGGGTGCGCGCACTTCGATGACGAAGGAAGTGCGCCTGACTAAGGTGGAATATCGAATCGGAGATGGAGAATGGATGGAGATGGACCAGGATTCCTGGGACGAAAGAGCAAAATCAGCTTTAAAATTCGGCGATCTGGATAACCCTCAGGAAAATGTCATCGAAGTTAACACTCTCAAATACTTCGTGGGGCAAACAGAGAACTTTCAACTTCGACTTCAAGTCACCAGCTCTTCGGGGTATTCCTCGGAGATAACTTCCGCCGACGGAACCACACTCTTTGAAGGGATGTCGTCTCATTCTAGCTTCTCCGCAAACCTCGGCTCTTGCGCCTTGCAAATGGAAGCGTCGCATGAGTCTGCGAAGTATCAACTCCTCATTTTTATTTTTGGAGTCATTTCCCTCGCATTTCTCCAACGAAGACGAGCGACTCAATTACTTAAGCGGAAATAATGGAAAGAGCTGATAGTTGAGTTGATAGATCTTATCGGGATCTTTGACGTCACTATGCGCGGCATTGATTTCCTGCTGAAAATTAAACAAGCGCTCTTTAATTTTTTCATAATTTTCTCGATCCAGGGGGATCGTCAATGATCCTAATTCTCGATCGTCCGCCGCTAGGTTCTGGGTCGCCACCTTCGCTCGATCCAGCATCTGACTATGAAAATTCCGCATGAGCACGCCCCGAACCAGCGGAGGCGTTTCAATGGCTTTATCCACTTTCACAAATTCTCCGGCTCGCTCCTTCACGAGACCAAGCTGAACGAGGACTGTCAGAGCGTCTTTCACTTCAGCAGGTTTGATTCCCATGGTTTCGGCAATCTCTGGAATTGGCTTTTCTGACCACTGGCCAAGGGCCTCATAAAGCGCAACGATGTACCAAACTCGAAAAAGATCGTACTCAGCTTCTGCGAGCTGACGAATTTTTTTAAAATCCTTAAATTTTAGAAGCTTTTGATAGGCGCGGTCTTTTTTGGGGCCCTCTTTTGCATCGCAAAACGTCACCAGAGCTTCGAAAAATTCTAATTGAGCCCGCCGTAGTCCTAATCGGTGTCCTACTTGCCGCGCATAACGCAGCGATAAATTACGCTTTCGATCTAAGATCATTCGGAGATAGTTAGAGCTTCCAAAGCCAACCTGATCAGCAAACTTCCGCACCGTGAATTTCGCATTGGCCTTCAGGTAGTCGAAAATGTCCTCTAAGAACTCTCGATAATCGAGATAATCAAAAACCTCAGGACTCTTCATCTCCTTAGTGCTCCCATGGGATCAATTTTATGAGAATTGACCCACTAACGGTATGAAAAAACTAGCGGGTTGAAAAACTTGCATAGCGTTCCGAGGAAATGATGCGGAGAGACACGAATTGTGAAACCTAGGCTAGAATAAAGGCAGGTGGGTATTCGATTATCAATCCGTGGCGGGATTCTTGCGGTCGCTTTAGCGACCTATCCCTTCATTCTCTTTTCGGCGGTTACGTCTTCAACCACATTCCCACCCTATACATCTCTTGTGAGGATGGTGGATTGCTCAATCGAAATTCCCGCCGACACCAAAGAGGAAGTAGAAGCCGTTGCACAGTACCTGCTTTACACGCAGGTTCAGCTTCGATTTTACAATTTGGGCAATGGCATTGATTCTTCAACCATACGGTTGAAGCTGATAAAAAAATATTCTTCGACGGAAATTCAGCCTGAATTCAATTACTACTCGATCAGTGCCGGGCCCAATATCTTTAACGTGCCCGTTTCTTGGAATTACACCGACTCATCTTATGCGGAACTTATTCTCACGGCAGATTCCGATCCCAATTTTTGCCAGCACGCAATCGTTTCCGCACGATGCTTTCCGCAAGCTCCTCCTGTGAATTCTCCCAATTCGTCAGAAGGCGGCTTCTTTGCCATTCCGAGCGGATGTCCAGTGCCCACCGGAACGTTTGGAGGCAACGGGCTCAATGGTATTCCCGATATCCAAGGGGGCGGATCAGATCTTTCCTCATTGAGCGGAAATATTTTTATTGTCGGAGATCCTTTGCTCACGGGCGCTCCTGCAAATCCAAGTCGATCCTCGCCCACGGATCAAAAGAGCATGATCATTATTACGCCGAACTCAGACGCCGCAGTTCAAAATTCCTCCACGAGCACCGCTCAAGGAAATTCCAATGATGGTGGGAGTGGTGGCGGGAGCGGCTGTTCATTAGACGCGACCGCGGACGACTCATCATTTCCAGGCGTACAACTATTGGTCCTTGTGATGATCTTTGTCTTGGCAATGGGCTCTCTCAAAGGAGCCATCACAAAGAGACGATTCTAGCGCCTCTTTGTTTGAGAATTTCCAGCGCCTTTTCTCGACTACCCTTCGGAAAATCGACGAAGCGAGTGAACTCCGGATCAAAATAAACGTCGAATCCTTCTTTTCTCGCGTCCTCGGCAGAATAAAACACGCAGTAATCTCCTGCCAAACCCACCGTGACCACACAACGAATTCCGCGCGCCTTTAGAAAGGCCGATAGTCCAGTGCTCGTTCCGTCATTTTCAAAAAAAGCGGAGTAGGAATCACAATTTTTTCGAACTCCCTTTCGTAAAATCAAAGTGGATCTCTCGAGTGGTAGTTGGGGGTCCATAAACCAACCCGTTGTCCCCACTACACAATGATCGGGCCAGAGCACCTGCCGATGTTCTGGGACCGCGCGCAGATATTCCACGAGCGTGTCCCGAGAATAAATTCCACTGACTTTGCCGGCCTCCACCTCCGCGAGCGTGAGCAAATCGTAGGGCTTCTTATTCTGATACGAACTCGCGAAAGAAATGTGATCGGGGGGATGGGAATCTTGCGTAACGACGATAAAAGGAAATTTGCGCATGAGATCCGCGATGGGCTTCACGATTTCGGTTCCACCCGCCACGGGAAGCGCACCGCCAGGTTCAAAATCCATTTGTTGATCAATGACGAGAAGCGCAACTGCCCGATCTTCCGACAATTTTTGAAGCTCACCCATAGATCAGGAGATACAGCCTTTTTGTCACCTAAGGAAAGAGGCAATGTGCTAGGTTTGGGACGTGTCTTACGACCTAGCGTCTCCGCAAACAGGACGATTTTCACCGCTATTCACGGATCTCTACCAACTGACAATGGCGCGCGCCTACCTGGAAGCCGGCACGGCCCATGACATTGCGACCTTTGAATTGTTCTTTCGCAACTGTCCCTTTCGAGGAGAATACGCTGTAGCTTCTGGCTATCACCAAGTTCGAGATGTTTTAGAAAATTTTCGATTTAGCGAAGACGATTTATCTTATTTAAGATCGCTTCCTAGTTTTCGAAATGCCGCTCCAACCTTTTTTGAAACGCTCCAGGCTTTGCAATTAAACGATGTAGAAGTTCACGGCGTGCGAGAAGGTTCCCTGGTATTTCCTCGCGTGCCGATTCTCCAAGTGACCGGACCTATTTTTAAAATCCAGATTCTGGAAAGTGCGCTTTTAAATGCGATTAACTTCTCCACTTTAGTTTCAACTTATGCCCGACGCATCAAACTTGTTGCAAAGGACAATCGCCTTTTGGAGTTCGGAATGCGCCGAGCACAAGGACCGAACGGTGCAATGACCGCGAGTCGTGCAAGCTTCCTGGGAGGTTTCGATGCAACCACGAACATTCTAGCAGCCAAGATCTTCGATATTCCAGTCGTGGGCACGATGGCGCACTCGTTTGTTCAGAGTTTTTCTTCTCTCTCGACTGCCGACNNGGGTTAGGGGAGACGCCATCGCTTCAGTCCGAAGCCACAAACCAGGGTGAATTGGCCGCCTTCATTTCTTACGCTAAAGTTTTTCCCAATGAATGCGCGCTTCTGGTGGACACGTACGACGTATTAAAAAGCGGCATTCCTAATGCAATTCGCGTATTTGAAGCTCTTCAAAAGCGAGGTCACAAACCCGTAGGCCTGAGACTGGATTCCGGGGATCTGGTTTTCTTCTCGAAGGAAGCTCGGCGCTTACTCGACGGAGCTGGACTCACCGATGTGAAAATTCTGGCGTCGAACGAACTTGATGAAAACATAATCGAGAGTCTGCAAGATCAGGGAGCTCGTATTGATTCTTACGGCGTGGGAACTCAACTTGTCACCGCTGCGCCTCAGCCTGCACTCGGCGGCGTCTATAAATTGGTCGAAGTGAACGGCAAAGCTCGAATGAAAATTTCAGAACAGACTGAAAAATTAGTCCTACCCTGCCGAAAGAATGTGTTCAGGCTCTACGGTCGAGATGAGAAAATGCTTCTCGATCTCATGACATTACATCATGAACCTGCGCCTCAACCGGCACAGGAGTTGCTCGCCCTTCATCCCGCCGATCCCTTTAAGAAAGCGACGGTCTCACCTTCGCGAATTGAGCCGCTGCTAACTCCACTTTTCAAAAAGGGAAAATGGCTGGACGAATTGTCCTTAAGGGAAAAACGTGAACGCAGCTTAAAGGAAATGACTTTTCTTCGAGACGATATTTCTCGCCGTCATAATCCTACGCCCTACAAAGTTTCAGTGACTGAGAAGCTGAAGACGCTCATGAACGAACTCTATCAAAGAGAGCGCCCCACCCCTCGATTGGATTAATCATCAGATAGGAACGAGCGACGCACGCTCAATAACTCGGAGGCGTAGAAATTTCTTAAGAGAATCTTTTGCCCCCTCCACGCGTAAGATTCGCTGGCCGTCTCGATTTTCCGACCAACCAAGTT
>DDSI01000213.1 GCA_002343335.1 Bacteriovoracaceae bacterium UBA2394 | reverse complement strand
GAGCAACACCATCACACAGGCCAAGCGCACGGTAGACGATAAAGTAGCAAGCGTTCGTCGAGAGTTAGAGGCGGCGGTCGAACCTGATGAGAAAGTCGAAAAGAAGTCCGACGAGGATTCTCCACAGTCGAAAGGATAGGGGATTGGAAGGCACACCGCACGAAATGACTCTTCTTGAGCATTTGGGAGAATTGAGAAAGCGGCTCATGCGATCGCTCTTCGGGGTAGGGGTCGGATTTCTGTTAGTCTACTCTTTTGCCGAACGCATTTTCGATTTTCTTTTGCGTCCCCTATGCTCAAGATTTGCCGCTGACAATTGTCCGATGGTTTACACAAATATCGCAGAACCCTTTTTGGTTTATTTGAAAGTGGGGTTACTCGGAGGAGTATTTGTCTCAGCGCCTTGGATCTTTTATCAAATCTGGTTATTCATTCGCCCCGGCTTAAAGGCTACCGAAACTCGTTACGTGATTCCTTTCGTCACGGCGGGCTCTGTGATGTTTGTAGGGGGGGCGCTGCTTGGATATTTTTTTATCTTTCCCCTCGCATTCGATTTTTTCCTTACTCAGGCGTCTCAGCCCATTCATCCGATGCTTTCCATGGGAGACTATTTTTCATTTGCGGGGGGGCTACTCTTAGCTTTTGGGGCGCTCTTTGAAATTCCCGTCTTCGTAGTCATTTTAAATTTCTTAGGAATTCTTCCTTCTAAAACGCTTTGGGCCACGTGGCGCTATGTGGCCGCTGGAATTTTTGTATTGGCTGCGGTTCTGACGCCTGCGGATCCCTACACGATGCTTCTCCTGGGAGTTCCCCTCTTTGTTCTCTATATAATTGCTCTCGTGTTCTGCAGTCTCTTCGAGACCCTGCGCGGTCGAAGAAATCTGGACTAATCCTCCTTCCCGTACCAGAGTCGGGATCTCATGAAAGCAAGATCTGATGGGCGTGCGTCCGACCAAGTTCGAAAAATTGAAGTCATTCCAGCTGTGCAAAAGGATTCCGATGGGTCTGTCCTTATCAAATGGGGCGACACCCATGTGATTTGTGCCGTCAATATTGAAGAGAAGGTTCCAAATTGGATGAAGGACAGTCCGGAGCATGCGGGCGGAGGATGGATCACGGCCGAATATGGAATGCTCCCGGGATGTTCCGATCGACGAATCCATCGCGACAAAATAAGAAGTACAGGCCGTACTCACGAAATTCAGCGCCTCATCGGGCGAAGCATTCGCGCATGTGTGGATATGAAGCAACTGGGTCCCCGAACGGTGCAAATCGATTGCGACGTGATTCAAGCGGATGGGGGAACGCGAGTGGCTTCGATTACCGGTTCTTATTTGGCCTTTCGATTGGCGCTCTTTAGAGGCAAAGAAAGACGCGCTATCTCTCAAATTCCTAAAACTCAATTGGTCGCCGGACTTTCTTTGGGGCGAGTCAGCGGAGAGATTCTGGTGGATCTAAATTACGTCGAGGATGTGAAAGCAGAAGTGGATGCTAATCTGGTCATGAATGAATTGAATGAATTCATAGAAATTCAGGGCACCGCGGAGAAGGGCAGTTTTTCAAAGAGCCAGTATCAAGCGATGATTGAAGCGGCAGAAAAAGGATTCGCGCAAATTTTCGAAATTCAGCGCAAATATCTTCGAGAGTGGGGATTGTGATCGATAGACTTTATTTGGAACGATCTGCAATACGTTGTTTCAGTGTACGGATCATTTCTTCGACTACGCTTCGATCATAGGCATTTCCAGCGATTTTGAGATAACTTTCAAACGTTTGTACTGCATTCGCGAACTGCTGATCGTACACGTAAGCCAGGCCAAGGTTTCGCATCGCTTCTATATTCTTGGGATCCAAGTTGAGGACTTTTTGAAATGAACTCGCCGCTTCTTTGGATTGTTGAAGTTTCAAGTGGAGCATTCCCTGTCGGAAATGAGCCTTTGTGAGAGCCGCCTTAGAAAGAGTGCTTTCCACGGCCTTTGTTTCTGGCTGTGGAGCGACGTCCGGTTTCGGTTCAACTTTTACTTCGGGCTTCGCGATTGTTTTTACGGGAGATTTTACAGTTTCAACCTCTTTTGCTTCCACGGGCTTATCCGCAATGACGGGCTGAGGCGTTACGATGGGAAGTTCGGGGGCCGGTATGACAGCAGGAGAAGGAATGGAAGTCGAGTCCTCCGTGACAGTTGCATTTGAAGGACGAGGTGCAGATTCTTTGATCGACGGATTTACAAATAGATAAATCATCAACCCCATGGATCCCAATGTAAGCGCAAAAACGGTCGCGCCAAAGGCAACGCTCTTTAATCGATCGGTCCAAGTAGGTTCGTCGCGAAGCTTTCGATCTTCATAATCCATTGCCTGTATTTGAGCGCGTCGAGCTATTTCTCGAATTTTCTTTTGAGCCACCGCTTTAGCGGTCTCAGAATGAATTTCCTTTCGCTCAATGGAGCTCGGCAGTTCCACGGGAGCTCTTAAAATTTCTTGTTTAAAGATCTGAACTTCCGTTTTTTCTTGATGGTCTAAATCGTCATTCACCGTCGTCGTAAGTTTCGACGTAAATTCTTCCTTTTGAAAATATGTGAGAGCGGCATGATTCGCAAAGCTGCGAACAATCGAGGCAAAATCTAATTGCTGAAAATCTTCTCGAGTTTTCCAAACAGCCATAGGCTCGTCCCCAAAGAAAGCGCGGACCATCGGTTCGGCGCTTTGACTTTCTATGGGGTTAAATCGTACGGGAAAGAAAGTGGAAAACGAGGCATTCTCAAAAGTTTTAAGGTCCGCATCCCATTCAGAAAGATGTTCTCTCAAAAGAGAGGGATCCGCTTTGGAAAGTTCTAAAAGTGATTCTGTGGCGGGGAGTCCTTCAGTCATAGGATCGATGCGAATGAACCATTCGTAAACGCATTGAGGACAAACGATTTGCATGCACTGCGCATTGATTTTGTCCAAGTTGGGTGTGAAAGCATCTTTGCAGTTGGGACAAATGAATTCCCGAGCCAGAAAGTGATGCGCTAAATGGTTTTCTTCTTCCGGAATCGCTTGCTCGATGATGGACCACTCCACATCCATAAAGAGACGATGCTTCTTGGCAGAGGGATCAGGAATTTCCACGATGCGAAGCACGCGAAAGAAACTTTCGTAGAGCAATCCATAGGAGTGGGGAAGATAAATGGGAAAGAACACTCGGTAAGCGCGAAGTTGCCTGCGATCTGGAATCTCGAATCGCAACCTGAGCGTTGGAAAACTTTCCGTGTTAATTCCGCATTCGTTCAAAAACTCTTTCACCGGATGCACGTAGGGATTCGACTTGGTTTCCGTGTGCTCCACGGCCGTCACGAAGTTAGGTTGAGTAATGGTTCCAGAGTTTGACACCTCCCGCTAAAAGTACAAGCTCTGTGCCAAGCCTAGACGCTTGAAAAGACTGGTCTTTTTTAAACCCTATGAACTTCTTTGCGTAGGGGCGACCGTATTTCTACCCACTTCTGCTTCCTTCATGTTCATGGTATTAAATAGGTATGAAATATAATGTCAAATCGAGCATTACTCTACCACCCTCGGAGCTCGCATTAGTACTGGCGCTTATGAAAAAGTTAGGGGCCAAATCCAAAGTGGAAGTAGTTAGAAAGGGTTTACAGTTACTTAAAGAGAAGACTGACAGAAACTCACTTCGCACCGCCTTTTCAGAGGCATCAAAGTCAACCCGAGAAAATCTGAAACGGGAGCTAAGCGATATGGATCATTTGAGCGGGGAAGGTCTCGACTAACCAGTGGAAGCAATTCAACACGGACATCTTTATTTGGCAGATCTCAATCCGCGTCTCGGAACTGAACCTGGTAAGCTTCGACCGGTCCTAGTCGTTCAAACCAACTATCTCAACCAAGTAGATCATCCCTCCACTTGGGTCCTTCCTTGCACAACCAATTTGGTGGGCGACAATATTTCGAGAGTGATTTTGCCAAAACTAATCGCTGGAAATGCGGAAAACTGCGAAGTGATGGTTGATCAAAGCCGTACCATCGATAACAAACGGTTTAAAAAACATCTTGGAAAATTACCGTCGTCTCTTCTCAAAGAAGTTAAAGAAAAGCTTCGACTGCATGCAGAGATTTAATGGGACATCCGTCGAATGTTTAAGGAACGAATGGAGCTCGACTGGGAGGCCTTACGGGATCGCGGACTGGGTTGCGCACGGTTGGGCATGAAATGGAGTTATCCGCATAATTTACTCGTGAGAATTTGATATTTTTTACTTCCAAATATTCTCCATACGCCGGATTTCCACAACTTTTCACGACCATCGTATCGACGGGGCAAACTAAATACTCTCCGTTCACCGATGCGAATTGTATTCCGTTCACTCGCGAGACATCCACGTAAGACACTTGAGTTGATTTGCAATCGGCATCAGAAAAATAAAGTTCTGCTTTTCGCTTTTCAAACTCTAAGTTGCAACCATCCACATTCAAAGAAGGCTGAAAAAAGGATTTTCCAAATGATTCAATGTATTGAATTCCATCCGGTCCCGTCCACCCTGGTGCGCTGGTGGTATAAGAAGGAACAGAAATACTTCCGTTGTTGGCAGTGCCAGGGTGAGTGATTTTAATCGATCCGGTGCAAGTCTTTCCTGAACAGTTTTCCTCATACCAAGAGGAGGTGGGTTTGGTGCAGTTCGCCCCCTTACAAACATTATAGTAATCTTGCGGGGGTTTGTAGACTTGTAAGCCTTGGGGATAAGTTCCTAGATAAATCGAAGCTTTTGAGGATGAAGCTCCCGCGGAAGTCTCGCTTTCAATTAACCGATTTTCTTTTGAAAGCAAAATGCCCTGCGGACCAATCTGCGCTTTCACATGGCATCTTGCGGAATTATTCCTCGCAGATGCGGCAGCAGCACAAGTGGTGTCCATGTTTTGAATGACCTTTTGATAGTCGGCGAGCGTGACCCGCATATCGCCAGTTTGATCGCCTTGCGTATACGCGGCTTTGGTATGGGCTCCGTTCAATTGAAAAAACTGATATTGGACAATGAGCTTGTCAAAACCTGTTACTTTTCGGTCGCCGTCCACGTCTCCGGCGCAGCGTGAGTAATAGGTGAGTCCCGAAGACTTCACGAGCGCTTCAGCGGTGACGAGTTCGCGGGAATTGAGCGGAGGCACTTCCGTGGGAAGTCCTTCCTGAGCGTGAATTTCGATGGATTGAATTAGCGATAGAGTCACCACCCAAAAAGCGAATACAAATCTGATCACATACCCTCCCACTTAAAAAACTTTACTTACTATAACGCGGAGTTGCAGAAACCGAATAGACCCTGCGGAAGCACCAGAATTCGCAAGGAACTAAAGTTTACAAAAGCCGCTAAGGATGACTTTGCCGTTCTGCTGACCTTCGGCGAGGGTTTGGTAAGCTGTTTTGGCATCTTCGATTTGAAATGTGTTTGAGACTTGCGGTTGAATTTTATGCCTGGAGACCCACTCGAGCATTTGATGAAAGTGGAGAAGACTGCCCATCGTGGAGCCAAGCAACTGCAACTGGCGAAAAAATAAGTGTCGAAGGTCGAGAGTGGCATTGAAACCCGAAGTGGCTCCGCAGGTTACAAATCTTCCATTGCGAGCTAGCAGACGAATGTTGGTGGCGAAGAAAGCTTCACCCACGTGATCAAAGATNNGCTTTGGGATCGCCGACTTTCACTCCTCGATCTGACCAAAATTTTAATTTCTCTGACGATCGAGAGGTGAGGGCAATTTTCTGGAATCCCGCGCTCAGGCAAAGTTCCAGCAGGGCCTGAGAAACTCCGCTACCTGCGGCGTGGATCAAAATGGGTGCATCCTTTTCAACGGTCGGACGCAGTAAATCCGCTTTCTCGGCAAACATCTGCCAGGCGGTCAAGTATCCCAGCGGAAGAGCGGCAGCTTCGCGCTCATTCAGATGCAAAGGCATTTCAAAGACGTATTTTTCATCAATAAGAAGTTCTTCCACGAAAACTCCGGGCATTGTTTCGCCGCGAATACGAAAATCTTCGCACAGATTTTCAGGCATCGGTTGGCCTTGCTCATTTAAGCCGGATGATTCGCCCGGGTAGACGATAACCTTCGAGCCGACTTTCCACTTTCCAGATGGGCAATCTAAAACTTCCGCGCAGATATCCATGCCCGCAATATGCGGAAAATTATATTTCAATTTTGGAAGTCCCTGGATGACCCACAAATCCAAATGATTGAGTGCGCCCGCTAAAAATTTCAGGCGAACATGTAGCGGAGGCGTGGTAGAGGGTAGCGAAGAAACATTCAGGATTTTTAATTCTTCGATCGAGCCCGTCTTTTCAAACCCAATGGCGCGCATGGAGCTAAATTTTCAATGTCTCGTGAATGAAATGGTACGCTAAGAGTGCGCCTAGGCGCGCAGAGTCTTCCGTGAGTGGGTCATGCGCGGGCGCGCACTCGTACAAACCAAGCCAGCGACTCGCTTTAGCGTAGCTTCGAATTGCTTCGACTCCATCCTCCGGAGAAAGACCGACAATGGCAGGAGCAGAAACTCCGCGAATTCCAGCAAATGCATCTAAACAAACGGATAGACCTACTGGCCCCGAGATTTTCGGAAGTTTTTCCCGATAAGATAAAACGAGCGCGCCGGCTTTTTCCGCAAATTCAAGATGAGACACCGCATTACATTGCGGTTGAATGCCCCATTCCACCAGAGGCTTTCCGCCGAAACGCTCGATAAAGCGATAGAACGGTGTTCCAGAATTGAACTCTTCATTGACGACTGGCCGCACATCGAGATGGGCGTCGATGTTTAGGATTTTTCCGCTGGAGTACTGATAGAAGGCGGAACTATCGGGATAGCCATAGTCATGACCGCCGCCGAGCGTGATGACTCGAAAGCCCTCCTTCAACAAATTCAAGACGGACCGCTCCGCTGAAGCATGTCTGTCTTTTAAGGGAGGGAGTTGAGTATCCGTGTTCTTATCATGAAATCGCTCCAAGATAAAAATCTCCGGGGTATCGTGAAGACGGTGAACGTATCGTCCCAGAAAATACAGAATACGAGCGGGCCCTTCTGCGGCTCCCGGTCGACCACGATTAATACGCACTCCTTCGTCGTCGGAATAGCTCAAAATGACAATAGCGTCTTTCGATCCGATCTCCTCGATGCGATCGAGCGAAAGTTTCTTCCAGTGCTGTTCAATCCGTGGGTCGCGCATCACATTTTTGGTCCGCAAAGTGCTTCGATGTCTGAAATTTTCTTCGGACAGGGAGCGGTTAACACCTCATGGCCGCGAGTGGTTACAAGGACGTCGTCTTCAATTCGAATTCCAATGCCTCGGTATTTGGGGGGAACCGACTTGTCATCTTTTCGGAAATAAATTCCGGGCTCGATCGTAAGGACATTTCCTGCTCGAAGTCGAACGGGCTTCATAGGATTCTTTTCTTCCGTGTAAGTTCCAGTGTCGTGAACATCCATCCCAAGCCAGTGAGAGGTGCCATGAGGCATGTAGCGACGCCACAACTTGTGCTTCAAAATGTCGCCCACACTCTTTCGTTTGATCACGCCAAGAGCGATGAGCCCCTTAGCCAGTACCTTCACGGCAGCTTCGTGCGGCGCCGTGAATTGAGCCCCCGGTCGACATGCGGCGATTGCCGCCAATTGCGATTTCAATACCCAATTGTAGACTTCCGCTTGTGCCGGCGAGAATTTTCCAGCGATCGGATAGACGCGTGTGATATCCGAAGCATAGGTTTCGAACTCACATCCCGCATCGATGAGCAGAAGATCACCACTTTTCAATCTCTCGCGATTAGTTTTGTAGTGCAGTGTGCAGGCGTTATTGCCTCCAGCCACAATGGAACCATAAGCTACATCGCTGGCTCCCAATTTTTTAAATTCCCGCTCGAGTTCGGATGCGATCTCGTATTCAAAACGTCCGGGACGCAGACTTTTCATGGCGCGAATGTGGCCGAGGGAGGCAATTCGTCCGCTCTCTCGCATCACTTTGATTTCTTCCGCGGTCTTCACCCGACGCATTTCATGCAGTTGAATGCGGGCATCGCCAATCGCCTGAATGCGCGGCAGACCGCGCGAAAGCGTGTTCGCCTTGCCAATCCAGCGGGTGAACTTCAAATCCCACTCGGGAAACTCTCCAAAGCTCCAAAAAATTTGGGGGACCTTGGCGAGCAAGGCTTCGACTTCAGATGAGACTTGATGAATGTCAAAAGCTTCCTCGACACCCAATGTTTTCACCGCGCGCTCGACACCCAGGCGCTCGCCTTCCCAAACTTCGCTGCCTCGGTTGGCAGAGAGATCTCGAGGACGAAGGGCGAGGCGAGAGAACTTTCGTCCGTTGATGGATTGCAAAATCAGCATCGTGTCGGGCTCTGAGAATCCAGTCAGGTAGAGAAAATCCGATTGAGCACGGAAGGCATAATGATTGTCGTTGTTGCGGATGAGTTCGGACCCGCTCCAAAAAAAAGCCACAAAGTCAGAAGACGTTTGGCGGCTCAACTCTTTCAGCAGTTGATGGCGGCGCTGACGATACGTTGCCGCTGAAAATGGCCCGAAAAACGGTGAATTCTTTTGCATTAGGTCCGAGTTTCCCAAAGGCAATTGTCCTTGTCACGGACTCCAGTTAAAAATAAGGGCTATGTCCAGCCGGCCCGCACGCATTGAAAACCTGAGGAAGGCCCTGCGTTCTCGCGTCTTGGTGCTGGATGGGGCTATGGGCACCGCTATCCAAGCGATGAACCTGGGGCCTAAGGATTTTGGCGGGGAAGTTTATGAGGGCTGCAACGAGTATTTGATTGTGACCAAGCCCGATGCCATTCGATCCATTCATTCCGCTTACGCCAAGGCGGGCGCAGACATTTTGGAGACCAACACATTTGGAGGCACGCCCCTGGTGCTTGCTGAATTTTCTCTCGGAAGCGAGGCGCACCTTATCAACCTGCGCGCTGCGCAAATAGCACGAGAGGTTGCAGATGAGTTTACAACGCCCGATCGACCTCGATTCGTTGCCGGATCCATTGGGCCGACGACGAAGGCTCTTTCCGTAACGGGCGGCACCACCTTTGAGAAATTGATTGATGAGTTCGCCGCTCAGGCTCGAGCCCTTTACGAAGGTGGCGTAGATTTTTTTCTCATCGAAACAGCACAAGACACTCGGAATGTGAAGGCCGCCCTACTTGCGATCGATCGGGTGCATAAGGAAAATTCGGGAAAGGAAATTTTACCAATCGCCGTGAGCGGAACCATCGAACCCATGGGCACGATGTTGGCAGGACAAAATGTGGAGGCGCTCTATACCTCAGTGGCGCATCGCGATCTGCTTTACCTCGGCCTTAACTGCGCGACGGGTCCAGAATTTATGACGGATTCCATTCGATCGCTCGCGCAGATCTGTAAATTTCCGGTCGCTTGCGTACCGAATGCAGGTCTTCCCGATGAGGATGGAAGGTATTTGGAATCGCCCGAGATGATGGCACGAGTGTTGAAGGGTTTTGCCGACAAAGGATGGATTAACCTCGTCGGGGGGTGTTGTGGAACCACTGCAAAACACATCGAAGCATTTGCGGCCATGGCTAAGGCTGCGACGGCGAGAGATTTTTCAAAGCCAGGCGTAAGCTATCGGACGGGATCCTTCCTATCTGGCATAGAATTTTTGGAAGTGAGCGAGGATAATCGGCCGGTCCTGGTGGGAGAGCGAACGAATGTCATAGGCAGTCGACTCTTTAAAAATTTGATCGAACAAGAAAAGTGGGAAGAGGCTTCGGAAATCGCTCGAAGACAAATCAAAAATCAGGCGCAAATTATAGACATTTGTTTAGCCAACCCTGACCGCGATGAATTTTCTGACATGAAGAATTTTTTGGAAGTGGTGATTAAGAAGATCACAACTCCCATGATGATCGACTCCACCGACGCCAAAGTCATTGAAATGGCGCTTTCCTATTCGCAGGGAAAAGCGATCATCAATTCAATTAATTTAGAAGACGGCGAAGAGCGTTTTGAAGACGTCTGCCCGTTGGCAAAAAAATATGGTGCTGCCGTGATCGTGGGGTGCATTGATGACGACCCGCAACAGGGGATGGGCGTTACGGTGGAAAGAAAACTAGCGATCGCGGAGAGATCCTACCGCCTTCTCACAGAGAAATACGGTATTCCACCTGAAGATATTTACTGGGACGCCTTGGTGTTTCCGGTGGGCACGGGCGATCAGAATTATATTGGAAGTGGGGTTGCGACGATCGAAGGCGTAGGTGCACTCAAGAAGAAATTTCCAGGGACAAAGACTGTGCTTGGAATTTCGAACGTCTCATTCGGTTTACCCAATTCCGGCCGCGAAGTTTTGAATTCCGTTTTTCTCTATCATT
>DDSI01000090.1 GCA_002343335.1 Bacteriovoracaceae bacterium UBA2394 | reverse complement strand
GAAAAGGTCTATTCGGTCGTTGAAAATGTAGCGAACTCCAACTCCAATGTTTTAATTACCGGTGAAGCAGGCACGGGGAAGGAAGTCGTCGTACGTTTGCTCCACGATAAAAGTTCGCGCCGCGAACTCCCGCTGGTGCGCGGCTACATTTCGGCAACGCCGCCTAATCAGCAAGAAGAATATCTTTTTGGAAAAGGCGATCATCCAGGAGTGTTTGAACTCGTCGAAGGGGGAACCTTATACCTCGATGAGGTGGGCGCTTTAACCTTGGATCTGCAGGCTAAACTTTTTGACGTATTGACCCATCGCGCCTTTCATAAGGGCGAAAAGGAAATTAAATTACAAAGTCGAATCATCGCATCGTCGGACGAAAACCTGCTCGAAAAAATTGAACAGGGCTCATTCCGGAAGGATCTATTTTATTCTTTAAACGTCGTTCCCATTTATTTGCCGCCCCTTCGAGAACNNCGAGCCACTCGTGGATCATTTCTTAAAAATGTTTGCGAAGAAATTTGGGAAGAATGTAACGCTGATCGATGACGAAGCCATGTTCCATTTGGTTCAATATCCGTGGCCTGGGAATATTCGAGAGCTCGAAAACTGTATGGAGTATGTGGTTAATGTGGCAGACAAGCCCAATATTACAAAAGAGTTACTTCCCACTCATCTCTTCTCCGCTCCGGTTTTGAATTCCCGCCAACAGTGGAATATTCATCGCGGGGACGCCTTGAGGTCGAAAGTGGCTGCGCTTGAGCGCGGAGCCATTGAAGAAGCGCTGAAGAGTTCGAAAGGGGATGTTCTTCGTGCCTCCCAAAAATTGGGGGTTCCTCCCTCACTGCTCGAAGAAAAGGTTCTGCAGCTAAAAATTCCGACAACTCATTGAATTGACGCTAGCAAAGTGTGAGGCCTAAAATTTTGCCATGATAAAGGCAGAACACCTCACCAAGTCTTACGGCCCGTTCACGGCTCTTCAAGATGTATCGTTTGAAATTCAAAAAGGGGAAATCGTCGGATTTCTTGGCGCAAATGGTGCGGGAAAAACTACGACGATGCGAATTCTCACCGGATTTTATCAGCCCACCTCGGGTAAGGCGACCGTCGCGGGATTTTCCGTAGCCGACCAAGCCATGGACGTAAAAAAACGTATTGGCTATTTGCCAGAAACACCCCCCGTCTATCCTGAGATGAGCGTCGAAGCCTATCTGCGTTTCGTTTTAGAATTGAAGTTAGTCCCAAGAGAAAAGCGAAAAGATTTATTGGAATGGGCGCTTGGTAAGTGCGGCCTCAGCCATAGACGCAATTCGATCATCGCCACACTCTCGAAGGGCTATCGCCAACGGGTGGGACTCGCTCAAGCCATCATTCACAAGCCTCCGGTGATCATCTTGGATGAACCCACGGTGGGGTTAGATCCGCTTCAAATTATTGAGATTCGAAATCTCATTCGGGAATTTTCAGGCGAACACACCGTATTACTTTCCACGCACATCCTCTCGGAGGTGACGGCCGTGTGTCAGCGCGTGATCATGATCCATCGCGGGCGAATTGTGCACGATCAGCAAATCAAAGACATGTCCGCGAAACGCTCGCTTGAAGAACTTTTCTTAGAAGTGATCTCAAAAGATCCTGCATCGCTTAGCGATGCTTCAAGTGGAAACAACAATTCGAAAGTCTCGGCTGGATAAAGAAGGAGTGGATATGAGTTTAGGAGCAATCACGATTGCAAAACGGGAGCTAAAAAGTTTAATCGTCTCTCCCATTTTATATGTCGTCGGAGGAATTTACGCCCTTCTTCTGGGTTACCAATTTTTACAAAGCTTGATTTTCTTCGACGCACAACTGCAACAGGCCAAGGTGCAAGCCCAGTTGATGAAGAATCCGGACGCGCTTCAAGGCATCAGCTTGAATGAGCTCCTCATTGGTGCGGTCATCAATTTTGGATTCTTTCTTCTTCTTTTCTCAGTCCCCGCCATCACCATGCGACTACTTAGCGAAGAAAAGAATCAAGGAACTTACGAGCTCCTCGCTACGTCACCCTTGTCCTCGTGGGAACTTGTCCTAGGAAAATTCTTAGCCGGCGTTGGATTTATTGTTTTGCTTTTGGTGACGCACGCCTTATTCCTCGGCATCATGTTCGGCTATGGCAATCCCGAAGTCCTGCCGGTCATTTCGGGTTACATCGGGTTCATTCTGGGCGGCGCCGCTCTCGTTGCAGTGGGACTTTTTTCAAGTTCACTCACACGCATCCAGATCGTCGCCTATTTCATTGGCCTCTTTATAAATATTGTTCTGTTGCAGTTGGCAAATGGCGCTAGAAGCACGAGCGGAAATCTCTCCGAATTTTTAAGTAAGGCGTCCATCACCATGAATTTCGAGCAATTCAATCGAGGCATCGTCAGTGTTTCTGGCGTTGTCTATTTTGTAACGCTGACGATTTTTTTCTTAGCAGCCACTCGAATCGCAGTTCAATCGATGAAACGCTAAGACGAAAACAAAAAAGGGAGACAACAATCTTATGAAATCTTTAGCGCAACTTTTTGGAGCCCTAGGCGTTATCTTTATTTTCTTTGGCGCGATTTCCTCGATTGCGTTTTTCCAAGGAAGTTTTCAACTCATCGGCTTTGGTCAATTGGCCATTGGCCTCATTGGTGTGGGAATATTTCTTTTTTATTTCTTCGGCGCCGCCCTGCAAACCTTATCTCGAGGTAAGGAAGCTATTTTTGGGATTATTGGCGGGGTCCTCATTCTTTTTATTTTGGTGGGTGCAAATGTCGTGGCCCACTCAAAACTGGGAGAAAGGAAATGGGATACAACTGCCAATAAGCTCCACTCCCTTTCGCCCGACTCCGTCCAACTTTTAAAAAACTTACCGTCGGATGTTTCCGTCGTCGGATTTTTACCAACGCATCATCAAGAGATGGGTCGCCTGAATGACCTCGTTAAGAAATACACCTATTTTTCCGACAGGATTAAATACCGTATCGTGGATCCCGACAAAGAGCCGCAGACCTTGAAGGTTTACGAGGCAAATCCCGAAGAAATCATCGTTCGAAACGACACCACGAAGAAAATGGTTCGGTTGACAGCCCTCTCTGAACAAGAACTTTCTACGGCAATAAAGCGAGTGATGGCTAAGGAGTCAAAAGTGGTTTACTTACTCCAAGGTCACAATGAAGGGGATCTCGAAGAACCTAAAGATTCCCGAGCAACAGCGGGCCTCTATATATTAAAGGTGCTTTTAGAGAATGAAGGCTTTCAGGTTCGTCCGCTCATGTTGGCGAATTCGACCGAAGTGCCAAAGGATGCCAGCGTCGTCTATGCCTGGGGAGCTCAGCGTCCGATTCCTAACAAAGAAGTCGAAATTCTGACTCAGTATGTAGAGCGCGGAGGAAATCTCATTATTGGACAAGACCCTCTCTTAGCTCCAACAAAAGATAAATTGATTGCCGCAGGCTGGGAACCGCTCCTTTCTAAGGTGGGGCTGCAACTGAAACCTGCAGTCGTCTTGGAGCATCAATTGCAGTTGCTCCGCGGAAAAGTCATCAATGCCAAATTGGCGATCTCCGATTTTGGAAATCATCCCATTGTAGAAAAATTGGGCGGTCAAGGCATTGCCGAGTTCTTCATCTCGCAACCCGTCGACGTCCTACCTGAATATAAAGGAACTGCAAAAATCGAGATGCTTGTCTCCTCAGGAAATAATTCCTGGGCCGAGGCCGATATCGGATCCATCTTCGTCACCCAAAAGCCTTCTAATCAAGGAAGTGCGGGCGGAGGAGTTCCCCTAGCTCAACTGGCAGAGCTTCCAGTCTCGGACAAAATCAAAGATGCCTTATCTAAGGTGGGC
>DDSI01000230.1 GCA_002343335.1 Bacteriovoracaceae bacterium UBA2394 | reverse complement strand
CTAGAGAACCTAGAACAACTTGGGCCTCGGAGGCAATCAGTCGCTGATTCCTTGTAGCGGGGTTCCCACAACGGGCACAGATGGCGAGGTGCTTCGTCACATATTCGGCTACCGCAATGAGCTCAGGAATGGGATGAAAAGGCTGGCCGCGATAGTCCTGATCCAAGCCCGCTACAATGACCCGCTTTCCCTCCGCAGCCATGGCTTCGCAAACCTGCACCAGCGAGCTTGGGAAAAACTGGGCTTCGTCAATACCTACGACCCAGGCATTTCGAGCCAATTCCGGCATTTCCTCAGGATTTTTAAGGGAGACGGAAGGCAGTCGAATCTGGTCATGGGAAACAACATGGTCTGTGGAATAGCGGGTATCCAACTGAGGCTTAAAAAGGATGATTTGCTGACGAGCAATCACCGCCCGACGCATGCGACGGAGGAGCTCTTCCGTCTTACCTGAAAACATGCTTCCCGTGATCACTTCAATCCATCCAATATCCCGGGGCAGCAAATGCTGATGGGACCCCACAGACTGCATTTGTCCCTGAATCACATCACCGGAAATTGTTTCTGCCATAATTTCTCCTATCGGCTTTACTCAAAATATTCACTAGGAAATTTTTGCAGCCTATCTTTGACACGAGATCGCTAAATTCGAAAACATCCCCAATCTTCATGAATTTTCCAGTCCGCAATTTTAGCTCATCACAAATCTACGCCATTTGCCGAAAGGTAAGGCATGAATCTTGTCACTTTGGTTCTGCATCTCGGACTCCTTCAAGCCGCTGATATTCAACTCCCCAAAGGTCCTGTCGCGATTCGCGCGGGAGAAATTCAAGATCGGGTTGCAGGTTCGACGCAGCGCCTCTTTGTTTTTAGCAAAACCAATCCCGCGCTGATGTCTTTGCGTGCGGCGGACATTACGAATCGAGATTCCGTGATTTCCGAACTACCGGCGGGTGTGAAAGTCGGAGCGACCTCCTTGTTTCAAATGCGACGAGATCAAAATAGCGATTTCATTTTCACCGATGAATCACGCACGAGAGTTTACGGNNCTTTCAGGAGGAATTCCTTATGTGAACCCTGTGGCATGCGGAACTTTTCAACAGGTTAGCGATCTTCATATCTCTGAAAGTGCCGCCGGTACGACTTTTAGAGTGCTCGTCGCCGACCGAAAAGCAAATGCAGTTTATTCTTATACCTTCAATGCGGCTGCAGTCGGTACGCCGTGCACACTCTCTGCCACACTCTCTGTTACCCAACCCGAATGGATACGATCCTACACCCAACCCAATCCTCGAATTTTTATCGGCTATCGAGCGTCCACCGGTCTGGAAGTTCGCTACTATCAAAATACAGACCTCACTGCTTTGGCAGCCGCTACTCCCATTTCCACTTATTCTCGCGCGACATTTGGAACCCCCTTTCACGAACTCGATAGCGAAGATATTTTCGTGCCCGTCGTAGATACTTCTCTCGGTGTGGATCAAATCGTTCACTTTGATGCCATTGATGTGGTTCCCACGACGACTACTTTTCCCATTTGTCGAAAGCCCGACCAGATCATGCGGGACTTTGAAGGAGTTAGTCGATGGCGCTACATTTTTTGCACTAGTGCGCGAAGAATCCAGGTCTACGATGCCGCCGATAATTATTTAGGAAACCTTCCCGTCGGATCGAACCCGGTAAAGATGTTGGTGACCTCGAATGGAGTCAATCGTTTAGCGGCCATCATGCAAGGTAATGGTTCTGTGCTCCTCCATCGCTGGGCAGTAGGCGCCACAAATTTACAAAATCTTGGCATCATCACGTCGACTTTGATCTCTTACGCTCAGCCCCTCTCCGACATCGGACACTTCGGTCTTTTGGATCAGGCGGTCGTGGTCAGTCAAAATGGAAATTTCATTTCCTTCATTGATCTCGCTACACAAGCCATTTCTTCCACCATTCACTACCCGATGGCCGTAAATTCATTGGCCGTTCAATCGAGCTCGATTTCTCACTTCGTTTCTACGGATGCGAACTCCGCCTATACCCTGACAGAGAATGGAACTTTAAATTGGACCCTTCGACAATATCCTGTCGGCACTTCGCCCGTCCAAATCGGCTACCGAACAAATCGTCTTTACGCTTTAAATCGTGGATCGGGAAATCTCTCGGTCGTAAATCTTGGCACGAATGCCGTGACCAATTATGCGGCCCAAACACGGCCCATTCATTTCGATTTCAACACGACCGTCGATCGACTGTGGGCCGTCAATGAAACATCTCAATCGGTCACAACGTTCAACATTACCGTCGGCGCGGAAGCCATCGTTTCCAATACCGCACTCGGTTTTGCTCCAAAGAAAATTCTCTATCAGTCTTCCGATACAACTCTGTATGTGGCCGGTGGAACCACCGTTCGGGCACTGAACGCACCGAACCTGGCCACCGTCATTACCAATACCTTGCCTGCAGCCTTTAATGAAATGGCTCTCATCACAGGCGGAGTCGCCTTGTCCTCAGCCATGGATCAGAGCCTCCATGCGATGACACGCACGACTTTTGTGAGAAGTGCTCTCACAAGCTCGCCTCACCTTCTTACGTCGAGTCAAAGTCTCGCAGTGGCCGGACAACTCAATGAGAACAAACTGACGACCTCAGGCGCGCTCACTCATACGCGGCCCGCGTATTTTGGCCGGATGCTCTCAACTCTCACCAACTTGATCACCTACCAACCTTACGAGCGAGCTATTCGATTTTATCCTTATGGTCTCCTTAGCGCGACGACCTTTCCCTCCGTCACTTTGCCCGTTTCGCTCGATCCTCAAACGAGTGCTTCCGATACGCTTGGAAATCTTTGGCTGGCAGACTCGAGCTCTCTTAAGCTAGAGCGCATCGACGCGAATCTTCAGCGACGCACTCTTTCCAATAAAGTTTTAAATCGTCCTGAAAATGTTGGCGTATGGACTGCCGTCAATCGAATGTACGTACTGCTTCGAAATTTGAACGCTGTCGCTGTCGTGAACTTATTGACTCAAGCTGTCGCTCATGTCTCCGTCTGCCAATCGCCGAGCTCGATAGCAGTTGATTCGACAAACTCGAAGGCTTTCATTCTGTGTCCAGACTCGAATGCCATTTCTGTTCTCACGTTAAATGGGACAGGGGATGTCACCGCTCAGACGGTGTTAGAGACTGATCTGCGTCCCACTTCCATGGTTTTGAATGCGGCGAGAAGTCGTCTTTATGTCACCAATAAAGATTCCGATAACGTCATTGTTTATAATACGGTGACGAATGCGATCACTTTCAGGCTAACAGTCTCAAACGAGCCCGTCGCGATCGTGCTCAATCCCGCCAATGATAGACTTTATGTCTTCCACGAAAACTCCGAGGACATGCGAACCGTGCTCGCTACCTTTGGTCCGGAAGCTTACAACGTCTCCACGACCACAAACACGTTTGTTGCAGGCCTTAGTCAGGCTGTCTTTAACACAGGCTCGACTCAATACTTCGCGATTAGCCCCTCCCAAAAATATGTGTATACCCCAACCATATTTCTTCAGTCCGGAACTTTTACTTCTACGGTGGAGATCCCCTATCGGATCAGTGCTGGGGCTGCCCAACAGNNCCCCTATGACGACGTCATTCGCATTTATGCTTCGGGCACATCGACGCAACGGGAAGTGAGCGTCGGAGATTTTCCCTCGTATGCCTATCCCTACGATTCGCAAACCAAAGTTTTTGTAAGCAACACGGCGGCAAATTCGGTGAGTGTGATCAATGCGACGACGGACGCCGTGGCCGCCACCGTTGCGCTCAGCTCAACGANNCATTTTCCTTAAGAGTTCCCTAAACACTCTCGTGTGTTCAGGAAGGAGTCGGATACACTTAACCTAGCGTGAGTATTCGAATTCTTCTCGTCGAAGACGACAAATACTTTAACAAACTGCTCTACGACCGGTTGAGCTTAGAGGGCTTCCAAATACATTCGGTCCTTGACGGCGAATCGGCCTGGCAAGCTCTGGAAACAGCCAGGGAGCTGAACGAACCCTTTGAATTGATGATTTGCGATATGCTGCTTCCACGCTTGATGGGAGCGGAGCTCTTCACCCGCATTCGAGAGACTGAAAATTATACGAAGTTGCGACTTCTCGCCATTTCGGGAATTTATAAAGATCCGCTGCAAATCAAGGAAATCGCATCTCTTCACGGACTGGTCGGTTATTGGACGAAGCCGTTTGATTTGCAGAAGTTCGTCGATTTCTTAAAGGCGCTGCCTGCCGATGAATCTCAAACTCAAAATCCCGCAGAGGACACTGCCGCTTCGACTGCCGAGGAAGCGAGTGGACTCAATGATGCTGAAGGCTCCCTCGGCGATCGTCCCCCGGAATTGCTCCTCCTCGATGGTTACGACCACGCCTTTACGGGTAAACTGACGCTCGATCAGGAGAATTTTTCGCGCCGCATCTATTTTCAAAATGGGTTCCCTGTGAGTGCCGATTCCTCGGCCATATCGGAAAGTCTTGGAAATAGCCTGGTCGCCTTAAAACTCATCGATCGCGAAACTCAGGAAAAAGCGTCCGCCCTCATGGTGTCGGAAGGCGTTCAATTTGGGCAAATGCTTTTGAAAATGGAAGCCCTTACGAACGATCAGCTCTTCCAAGGAATTCGAAAGCATATCTATCGAATTTTAGTGCAAGCGATCTGCATGCGGAAAGGTCGCTATCAATTCGAATCATTGAAAGAATTGCCTTCCTACATTCTTCCTTTGGAATTTAATTCTATCTTGCTGATGACGCGAGCGTTCAAAGCGCTCTACTCCGACGAATTCATTGAGCAACTTTATGTTGGTAGAAAGGACTTCTATCCTCACTTGCAAATGAAGGGGAAACAGATCCTACCCCTTTTTAATCTCGATGAATCGTCGCTAAAATTTTTAACCGCCATCGATGGGCAAAAGCGTCTTCATGAAATCCACGCTCGACTTCCGGAAGAAGCCATTCCCGTTCTAAACCGCGTGTTTTATATTCTCGAGGCCTTAAATTTGCTGGAGTGGAAGGCGGAGCGATCTACCCTCTCCGATTCCGCCGCACGAGTTGCAAACTTTGAAGAGCAATTTCAAATGGATGCCCAGGCATCGGACGGTTTGGAATCTCAACTCAAGGATCTGCAATCCGAGTATATGGCGATGCTCGGTAAAAACTATTTTGAAATTTTTGAGTTGGCTGAGGAAAAAGAAATTTCATACGACGAATTGGAGTCCTCTTACCGCTCTCTTCGATTCCGCCTGCATCCCGATCGCATTGCGGAACAAGGTTCAAGCGGTCAGATGCAAAGAATTTTAGACGATATGTTGGCCCGTATCGACAAGGCCTACCAGGTGCTGTCCTCGGAACGCACCAGGCACGAATACCTTAAGCAACTCCAGTCTCAACGACAGGATTCCGCTGCTGATTCAAAACGATACTTAAAGGCTCAAGAATTGTTTCGAGAAGGTCATCGCCTTCTTTCTAATCAAGACTACGACAACGCTTCCAAACGATTCTATGAAGCTTACCAAACTTGGAAGCGGGGCTTTGAATACGAACTCTACGGTGTCTACTGTGAGTTTCGTTCAGCCATCATGAAGAAGAACGAAAACGAATCGCAAAAGACATTCAACCGCCTAAAAGATCTAGCTCAACAAAATCGCTCCCATGATTTGGGATTCCTCTTTTTGGGTCACGCCAATGTCGCTTTGGGAAAGATCGATCAAGCTCGAGAGGCTTATCAAATGGCTCTCAAAAATAACGAGAATAACGATGAAGCCGCCATCGCACTGGCAAAACTGGCGGACCAAGATATTAAACGCGATCGCCTCAATAAGGTCGTGCGCAAATCCGCAACTCGACTCAAAGCGAGTTTGATTTGGATTGGAATTTTGGGCCTCAGTATGGGCTTATACTTTTTCAAGGACCAGCTTCTGAAAACGGTCGACGCTAGTGTAGAAACTATTGAAATCGAACCGTATCAACACATTTTGCCCGTGACTTCCATTCGCTATAAACAAGCTGTAGCAAAAGTTGTCACCCGAGAGGGTAAGCTTGGAGAAATGCCCGAAGCGGTCCTCAAATCCAAGTGTTTGCAACTCTTAGAAAGATTCAAGCAGTATGGTATTTTAGAGCTGTATCTTTTTGACGAGAAGAGCGGGATGAAAGGCAGATGTCGCGGTGAAACACTTCAACGGTATAAATAAAAGAGAAAGCTTCAAAGGCTTCACTCTCGTGGAGCTTATGATTGTAACAGCAGCCATTGCCATTCTTTCTTCCATCGCCTTTACAGGATTTGTAAATTATCAAAACCGCGCGAAGGCTTCGGAAGTCATGGTAGCACTCTCCAAAATCACGCAGGGTGAAGTGGCGTACTATCAAAAAAATCAGGAGTTTTTGGAAGCGGGCCCTACCAATATCCCTCCCTCTTCGAATAGGGTCGCCGCTGACTTCAGCTTAGATCCTCGCTGGAGAATGCTCAGTTTCGAATTTGCGGATGCGGTCTATTTTGGTTACCAAGCCGTGATCGCGAGTGCCACGGAAGTCTCCTGTCAGGGAGTTGGGGATTTAGATGGAGATGGAAATACAAGTCTGTTTCAACGAACGGTTTTAGGCGCGTCCGCTGGTAATGCCGAAATCATCGGTGGCGTATTCATGTTCGACGAGCTGGAATGACCGGCGCTTGCCGACATTGAAGACTTGGTCGTTTCCAAAAGTTTTTGTAGGCTCGAATTTTCCCGACGTAAACGGGAAGCTTCCATCATCTTCCCAAGGGCCGTCCAAACCAAAAACACTGCCGTCACAAGAAATCCCAAAAGGAAGGACAGCGCCATCCAGCTACCAATCTCTCGCCCCTCAGATTCCCACCACAGAAGTCTAATTTTTAGAAGATCGTGATTCTGGTGAAGAAAATCGGCGAACACATAGCTGAGCCCAATAATCACACCGAGGATGAATAAAGATTTTAACATTCGCGCCATATCGACTTACTTTCAATTTTTCCAAGCTTGTTTGATTCTATGATACGTCGTTTGCAAATGTTCGGAAATGACCTTTACCTCCGCAAGGAGGGGCATGAAGTTAATGTCTCCAACCCAGCGCGGCACAATATGTTGATGAACATGCTGCTCAATGCCAGCGCCGGCGGCACGTCCTAGGTTCACACCTATGTTGAAACCTTGGGGCTGAAAGACAGATTTTAAAACCCTTATCGACTCTTGCGTGAGCTGATTCAGTTCCAGCAATTCCTCGGAGTTCAAGTTGAGCCAATCCCCTTCGTGACGCTTGGGCACCACCATAAGATGCCCATTGCTATAGGGAAATTTGTTCATCACGACGTAAGCGTGCTTTCCCACCTTTAAAATCTGCGGCTCCTTCGCGGAATCTACTTCACTTAAGATCTGACAGAGCACACAGCCCTTTGAATCGTCGTGCTTTTCAATAAAACTCATGCGCCAGGGAGCAAAGAGCTGTTCCATAGGTGTTACCTCAAAGAATGAGGATCGAAACGATACTCGAGAATTCTAGTTTTCGATTTCATCCATTGATGGATCGGAGCCACGCTTTCATGGAGGACTCGCTCCACCAATCCTTTGGGTTTGCGCGATAACCATGCCAGGCTCACATCTCCCTTAATCTCGCCCCGCTCCTTTGCTCTATCGACCGCATCTTCAAAGGTTCCGAGTTCATCCACGAGTTTCCATTCCACCGCCTGCTTACCGTCAATCACGCGCCCATCCGAAAGTGTTTTAACCACTTCGTCCGTTAGCTTTCGCTCCGTCTTCACCGTATCCCGAAACTCCTCAAAATTTCGGTCAATGAGCTGCTGAAAATACTGCTTCGCTTTGGGATCCAGCGGCCGCGTTGGATTGCCGGCATCTTTCAAATCGCCCGAGCGAATCGTGACGGGGTCAATGTAGATTCGGTCCATGAGGCGACTTAAATTCGTAAGTTCGAGAAGCACGCCCATCGACCCCGTGAGAGTCCCCGGCAGAGCGACAATGGTATGCCCTGCCATACTCACATACAATCCCCCGCTCGCCGCAAGATCGCCCATCGACACGATGACTGGAATCTTTTCTCGCAATTTTTTAAGAGCCAGGAAGATTTCTTGCGCCGCCCCTACCGCTCCTCCAGGGGAATTCACACGCACAATCACCGCCTTAAACTCGGTCGACTTTCGAATTTTATCGATTTGATCTAGAACCGGAAGAGAATCCAAAATAATGTCCTCGATTTCTATGACCGCAATATTGCCGGTTTGAGAGTCGTCCTCCGCTGGTTCAACCAACTTATAAAGACTACTCGCGATCATGAGGAGGGATAGAACAACAAAGAAATAAAAGATGCCTTTTAGAAAATTTCGCACGATTTATCTAAAGCTGATTCTGAGAAAAAAGGAAATGGCCCCTTTTGGGGGCCATTTCCAAAGTTATTCGATGAGCCGCCAGTTAATGCGCCAAGCGGAGCGGCGCCAATAAACTAGTTGCTCTTCTTGAAAGCTTCGCCGAGTGACGAGGAAAGAGTCTCTTCAGTATCGAGATACTTCTTCATCTCTTGGCTATTTTCACGGCGCTTAAGCGCCTTGATGGAAAGCGAAAGCTTTCGCTCTTTCAGATCCAAGTGAACCACTTCGGCTTCGATTTCCTGGCCTTCAGATAAAACGGATGCCACATTGTCGATCTTCTCTTCCGAGATCTCCGAGATATGGATCAATCCCTCTAAATCCTGAGACACTTCCACAAAGGCCCCGAAGTCCGTTATACGAACCACTTTGCCATTAATTCGAGCGCCTGGTGAGAATCGCTTATCCGCCTTATCCCACGGATCCGGCGACAATTGTTTCACACCGAGAGAGAATTTCTCGTGATCGACGTCGATATGAAGGACCTTCGCCTCCACTTCCTGACCTCGAGCATAGAGCTCAGCGGGATTCTTCACCTTGCCCGACCAGCTCAAATCTGAAACGTGAACCAAGCCGTCGATACCATCCTCCACCGTCACGAAAATTCCGAAATCCGTGATGTTGGAAACCGTCCCTTTGACTGTCGATCCCACAGGATATTTGTAGACCAACGCTTCCCAAGGATTCGCTTCCAATTGTTTCAAGCCGAGGGAGATTTTCTTATTCTCCACATCCACTTCCAAAACCTTGGCTTGGACTTCTTGACCGGCCGTCAAAAGCTTATTGGGATTCTTGATCTTCTTATTCCAGCTCATTTCGGAGACGTGAATCAAACCTTCCACGCCGTCCTCAAGAGAAATGAAGGCGCCATAGTTGGTAAGGCTTACGACTTTCCCCTTCACGATCGATCCAGAAGGATACTTCATCGGAACCTGCAACCACGGATCATCCGTCAACTGTTTGAGACCTAAGCTGACCCGTTGCTTTTCACGATCATATCGAAGAACACGAACGCGAATCGGATCACCCAAATGGAACATGCGCTGAGGATTTTCCGCGCGACCCCAAGAGATATCGGTCACGTGGAGCAATCCGTCGATTCCACCGAGGTCAATGAACACACCGTAGTCGGTCACGTTCTTGATAATTCCCTCGATGACTTGTCCTTCATCCAGACTGCTGAGAACTTCCGTTTTTCTCGAATCGCGTTCTTGTTCCAAAACTGCGCGTCGAGAAAGGACGATGTTTCCTCTTCGTTTGTTAAACTTAACGATTTTGCATTTCACGATTTGATTCGCAAAGGAATCCAAATCGCGAATGGGGACAAGCCCAATTTGAGATCCAGGCAAGAAGGCCTTCACTCCAATGTCTACCACGAGGCCGCCCTTCACCTTATCGACGACCGTGCCTTCGATAATCGCGCCCTTATAATAGACATCGGCAATTTCATCCCAGATCTTCAATCGATCTGCTTTTTCCTTCGAAAGGATGAGATGACCGTGATCGTCCTCGAGAGCTTCAATATAGACGAGCATTTCATCGCCCGGCTGAATTTGATGCTTTCCAGCTTCGTCGCGCTCAAATTGGTCGATGTCGACCACGCCTTCGGATTTGAAGCCAATGTCTACAAGAACACTGTCTTCCCCGACGCTTAAAACGCGCCCCGGAACGACTTCACCTTCTTTAAATTTTTTTTCTTTTTCGAACGCTTGTTCGAGGAGGGATTCGAACTCCGAATCTTCCTTTCGGGATGAATCAAAGTTTGAGTTGTTATGATCGGTTATTTTTAATGCCATAGCGTACAGATTGTGATCTCCTTCTTCGCCCACCTTTCTGGCGGCGAGTGCCTCAATAGCTACCTTAGGCCAGATTCAGAAGTCAAAACAAAGGAAGGCGTTATTTGGCCGTTTTAGAGCCCATGCTTTGAAAATCGAGGACTCGATCAATGAGTGTTTGCACCACTTCGTCCAAATTGTACGAGCTGGTATCAATGATGATCGCGTCGTCTGCGGGCTTCATAGGAC
>DDSI01000013.1 GCA_002343335.1 Bacteriovoracaceae bacterium UBA2394 | reverse complement strand
ACCCCTGATAAGGGTGAGGTCGGACGTTCGACTCGTCCCAGGCCCACCATTTCTCCTCAAAAATTAAATGTAAAGGCTCTTGATCCAGCGGAGGACGGGCGACCGATTTAAATGATTCCGCACTCGATCATGCCATCCATATCGAATCTTTGGACGCCGAATATCCGAGGCGGTCTCTGAAACGAGAATTGCAAATTTACGACGGACTTCATCGGCGACTTTCTCTCTGAGCACGCGCTTTTGCACTCGAAGCGCGAGCAGTAACTGCTGTTCATCGATAATTTGCTGAGAAACGAGATGCTCGCCGATCTTTTGAACGCCAGGTTCGTTAGTTTGCTTCTCTAAAGCGCGACGAATTTGAGTGGGACGTGCAAATCGCATATCCGCCAGGATTTCTCCTATGCGCTGAGGGCCTGTATTTTTTTCGACCTTGCTCGCCACGAAGGGTTATAGAGAGCAATATTCATGCCCCTTAAAACCCACCTCAGAAGGGCTTTAAGCCCATTCTGGGAGGTATTACAAATTCATCTAGGGCGATTTTGGGAGAGTCTCTGCAATGGCTTCTCAATTGAAAATGCGAATCGGCAATTTCAAAGTCGCTCCCAATTTAGACTTCGCCGAAAGTTCCGCGCCGGCAATAACACCCTTACGGTTCGGCCAGAGCGATTCCGCGGGACCTTGCACTTCAATCGTGGTCAATCCCAGCGCCATATCCGCCTTCAACAATTTGACCAACGACTCCTTCGGTTCCCACTCAATGTCGGAGTATTCCACTTGAAGGTCGATAGTGGCGAAGTTTTTTCGCGTATCTTCCAAGGTGGAATCAAATTCAAAGGCGATAGTTTCCACGGCCAAGTAAAGCGGACCCTTCGACAGATCAACGTCCGTAAACGTGACTCGACCCTCTTCCAAGTCTGTTTGATCCTTGTCAGCTTTTGCCACCACTTCCGAAGGAACGCCGTCGCTTCCCATCGTATAGAGCTTGGGTTCGATCAGTCCGACAAAGCTGGAGCTTTCCTCCATAAGCGGTCCGTAACTCACCACAATCGTCGACTCTTTCACTTCCGTTTGGGGAATATCGAGGCGGCGAAATGTCTCAAAGCCAGGAATTACTTTCACATCCGACATCGATTGCATAGCTACAATCGGGGAAATCTCTAACGAAGCGATTTCGTCTTCAGTGCCTGAATTTTCAAGCACAAGAATTCTACGACTTTCCTTCTTTGCATCGCTCGCGACCGTTTTCACATCCAAAACCTTCGAAATGTTGGAGCGGAAACGTTGAGTTCGAACGAGCAAATCATATTTGCTGTTGCCCGTAATGAAGCCGCTCGCATTCGCGATCGTGATTTCGTATGTGCCTTGAAGTTTTGTGGAGGGTGTGACTAGCGAGAGCGACGATTTTGGTCCCGGCAATTCATTGGATCGACGAATCTGACCCGTTCCTACTTGCTTTCCAGCGGGATCATAGATTTGAACAATAAGCCCCCCCTGACTGTCGCCATTCAATGCCACATCGAGCGTGATGGCGGAGTCTTCGCGCGTCACCGAGATTGGATAGCGATGGAGCGCCAGGGGTGAAATGGCAACATCCGAAAAACTTACTGCGAAGGGCAGCAATTTTTTATCGGAGGGTCGGCCCGGGTTCATTTGATCTCTTGCCGTCGCAGACCATTCATAAGGAACTTGCACGAAGTCGATCACATTCAACACCCGCTGACCTTTAATGCTAATTTCATAATTCGCCAGATAAGTAAGACCAGGCTTTAAATTTTCTAATTTTCGAACACTTAGAAAGTGATCTCGAAGAGTCGAAGTCAAAGTGAGCGTCACCTCTCTCATGTTCTTTCCTTCACTACCTGGAAATCCAAGCGTAAATGGCATCGCAGCGGAGTCCGAAACTACCTCTACCGTTCCGTTCGAAGCCTGCACTTCTACTTTCGCTAACTTCACCGTGACGGGCTCATTGCGAAGGCGGAACAAGGCGTCGTCAGAGATCTCGGCGTCGTCCTTGAGGGCCAACTTCACCATCTTTACACGTTCAATTTTTCCACTTCGATCAAAGAGTCGTCCCTCACCCTTATCTTCATTGATGGTGAATTGCGGAAGATCCACGGAGTCATCATTCAACTTCGCAGCGAGCTCGCCAAATCGCGTTAGTGCCGCTGGCATTTGGATAAGTCCATGGCCTTGCTGAGCAATGGTGTATTGCTCCATTCGAGTCGCGGTTTCTTCGAGCGCCGTTCGAATAGAAAGCGGAATTGTCACTAAGGATTTCGCTAAGTAAGGAGCACCACTTGATCGACGCTGAATAGATTCGATCTTCTTTTCTCGCAGATCATTCAATGTCTGGACGCTCTTTTGAGACTTCATGGCCTCACTCCACATCGCAGCCACAACGCCTGCGGTGAGCGGAGACGACATACTCGTTCCATTAAACATTTGAGCTCGTTTTAAAGTGAGCGGCACCGGAGCGACAGCCGAGCCAGGTGCACTCACGTTCGGTCGAAGCTCACCCGTAAAGGAGGGGCCAGGTGACGTGAAATAAAGCAAGTTGTGAGCCGGCACATCCAAGTTCGGATCCAGTCGGTAGTGACTCGTGCGAGTATTCTTCGAAACATGAGCGGCCACCTGCACAACTGGGGACGTGGATCCGAGCCCATTGATGGATCGATAACCAGGTCCAGAATTGCTAGCCGAAATCACAAAAGTCGCCCCGAATTTCTGAGCGAGATCTTGAAGGATTCGATCCAAAATTCGGGATCGGAGTTCTTGATGCGAACCAAGCGAAATATTTACGACCTGAGGTACATAGCCTTGAGGATTGTAAAATGACTCGATGAGACCGCGCAAAATCGCAGCGTCCGTGCAGGTGATTCCCGAGCAAACCTTCATCGACATGAAATTTGCATAGGGCGCCACGCCTACGATTTGGTGGCCCCGACCACCTACGATGCCAGCAACGTGTGTCGCGTGCTCGCCATCAAACACTCCAAGCGCAAAACCTTCGGGAACCTTCTCCGAATTCAAACGAATCATCCAGGGATAGCGAATCGTGCGAACGCGATGAGAGAGATCGACAAAGCGCTTAAAACCAGTCCCAACTTTGTCGGCGGCGTAAGCGTTAAAGTCGACAACTCCATCCGCGGTTTCAACCGCATTCCATTTTTCATCGCCATTTGAATCGACGTATGCGACCCAATGATCAGGCGTGCTCGGTTGGGTTGCGGGCTGCGTAGACGGTTGAGTGCTCGGCGCGGAATTTTTGGAAACCACCTTCGCGGCGTCCAGGACCGTCGCATTTGATGCACCCGCTACGATCACCAGTAACTTATCATCCCGTTTGCGATTGGCATTGATATCAAGGCCCTGTTCGCCCGTCAGGCGCGCTTCTATTTCATTTTGAGAATTCATCGAGGCTTCATCGATCCAACCCACGTACAAATTTTCGGTTTGAGATTTCAAAGATTCAGGCACTTCCAATTTTTTGCCGTCGAATTCGAACTTTCCTTCACTAATTTTTTCGATCTTGCTGAGTTTTTGATAAGTCTCTTGAGTGTTATCGGCCCAGTAAACCACTCGATCTTGAAACGCGGGATGAGAGGCATCAATCCCAGTATCGATAATAGACACAAGCACGCCTTCTCCCAACTTCGCATTCGGATTGGATTTCAAATAATCATCCACACCAACATCGCCTTTGGGCACGTACACTTCGGATTTGAAACTAGTTCCAGGTAGCGTGGGTTGAGTCGAAGGGGCCGTCGAGGGAGGTTCGTCCGCCTGCATCGCTTTAAATTTGGGAGCATTCACCACTCCTGAGACGATGCCAAGACTCTCTAAAAACTTCGCGTCGACCGATTTTTCGGCGGGAATCGTCACTACCAAATAGGGAATTTCAGAACCCAATCCAAGGTTCGGGTCGTAATCAATTCGCCCCTCCGCCTCTTCGATCTTTTTAAT
>DDSI01000148.1 GCA_002343335.1 Bacteriovoracaceae bacterium UBA2394 | reverse complement strand
GAAATTGGTATACTGTCCCCAATTATCACTAGGCAAAATTGCTAGGGTAGGTCGCTCAAGATCGGGCATTTTCGCGGGTTCTTCGTCAAAAATCCTATAGTGCGTTTTTGCCTGGCTCTTTGGAAGCGACAAGATTTCATGCGGTTAGCTTGGTAGCGGAGTGTCAACTTTCGTTTCCTGAAACTGGCCCATTCCTTGAATAAGTTTTGACCGGAGAATTGGGTCTTCGTGTGGAGCTCGACTTAAATTAAATCCCGAGAAGTCCCGTTTTTA
This sequence comes from Bacteriovoracaceae bacterium UBA2394, assembly GCA_002343335.1. Lineage (GTDB taxonomy): Bacteria > Bdellovibrionota > UBA2394 > UBA2394 > UBA2394 > UBA2394. The sequence continues at coordinate 15,469 of DDSI01000148.1, read as the reverse complement.
AAGTCCATTAATAGAGAGGAACCTGTATGACGAGTATTCTTTCAACCAATATCCTCCACTACTTCCAGATGGGGGGGGTCTTCATGTTCCCCATCCTCATCCTCAGCATCGTGGGAAGTGTGATCTTTGCGGAAAGATTTCTGGCGTTTCNNAAAAATATCTTCATGCGAACGATCTCAATCGGGCAATTGAAACGACTCGCCAATATCCACTTTCTCCGGTTTCTCAAGTGATGGGCGCTGGACTTGCGAACGTCTCTCGACCCATTGATGAAGTGGACACCGCAATGGAGGCCGAAGCTCTCTATTACGTTCCAAAAATTACAGCGCGAACGCAATATCTTGCGCTGTTTGCAAACTTGGCCACGTTACTTGGACTGCTCGGAACAATATCCGGTTTGATTTCCTCTTTTGCGGGTTTGAGCGGAAGTGCCGAACTAGGATTGACTCGAGAAGAAGCTCTCGCCGCCGGTATTTCCGAAGCTTTGATTTGTACAGCATTTGGTTTGATCGTGGCCGTTCCTATGTTGCTCCTTCATCAATACATCGTGAATCAGAGCAATGCACTCTTGGATGAGATTCAGCACTATGCCACCGCTTTGAAAAAATTGGTTCAAAGAATGAAAGACGAAAAGGGTGAGCATGTAGGTTTGAAAGATTTTCAAGAAGAGGAAGGTAGCGCCAAAGAATCCAAAGCTCGTTCCCGATAATTTGTAAATGGGCGGTAAATCGATATGAAGTTATACGGCAAGCGACGACATGAAGAAGCTCCTGACTTGAATGTCACACCGATGGTGGACCTCTTCGTGTCGCTGATTGCGTTTCTTTTGATCACTGCGGCGTTCGTGCGCATTGGCGGTGTCAAAGTAAACATGCCCTCCGCTAAAGCGGCCGCTGAAAGTACGATGCAGAAATCCGATAAGCTCACCGTGAGCTTGACGTTTGAAGTGGCGAATAACGCCGTCGAAGTGAATGGTTTTAGCGACGCGTTCGCCACAGAGGTTCCACAAATTAAAAAAACAATTTCGCTTGAAGACTCAAAGGCAGGGATGGCCCAGCTTGACGCCTATTTAACAGAACTCAAAACAAAGTACGAAAGCTTTGGATCCGCTCTTTATCATGCTAGCCCCACGACGACTTACGAGATTGCGGTGCAAGTTTTGGACACGATCCAATCTGTTCAAGGTATTTCCAAAGACACCATTTTAGCCGCGGGGGTGGTGGAGCCATGAAACTAGCGCGACGAAAAGCTGCCTCTCCGAAGTTGGTGCTTACGCCTTTCATCGATCTACTCACGACGTTGATGGCATTTTTGCTCATCAGTTTTTCTCCGGAAGAAGCGCAAGTGAAGCGGTCCCCTCAAGTGAAATTGCCGGCGGGGACGTTGAAGATGCTGGAAAAAATTCCTCATCTTCAGATCGAGATTTCTAAAGACTATGTTTTGCTCGACGGAAAAAAGGTGGATGGCGTCGTTCCTGAGCAAGGTGTCGATGCTGGCTGGGATCACTTAAAGACCCAGATTCAAGCGAAGGTGAAAGAACCCAGCACCCCCAACACTACGCCTGTGTTAATTATGGCCGATCGAAGCACAGAATTTCGTTATGTCGATCGTTTAAGCGCTCACCTAGCGAGTATGGGTCACAATTCTATTTTCTTTATGACTCAAACGAAGGCGCTTGCACCTTCCAAGGCGTTGCCGACTCCAGCGTCTGAGCCGAAGGAGGCTGGATTATGATCGCGATTTTTGCAGCCTACCTTTCTTTGATGACGCAAGTGGCAAGCGCTCCGGACGCAAATCCCGCTGAAGCTCCCATGGTGGAAAAAGAAATTCGCTATCAAAAGAATCAAGTGATTGATCTTTCGGGATCGAATGTAGAGGGAGAGAATTCAGCGCCTCCCGCATTCTTTGTGACAAAAATGCAAACGCCTAACGCCGCAAGCTTGCTAGCTGAGAGATTGAACTTCGGAATTCGACGATTTAACGAATGGGGATTTTAGTTTGAATTACTATCGTTTAGAAATTGAACGCCCATTTTTGAAGGAACGAGAAATCGATTTTCGATATCGTCGTTCTGTTTCCGTGGGCGATGATCCTTCTAACGATATCTGTATCGATTCAATAGCTCTCCCTAGCCAATTCAAAATGCTCAGACGTCCTCTGGGATTGAATCAACAGAGCCTGCGATTAAAACTTACGGACGAAACGGTAGAATCGCTTACGGGCGAGTTCGAAAAAAAGAAAGAGTGGAAGTCTCGTCTTTATAAGGGTTCAGAATTTGAAGTTCGCGGCCCTTGCACTTGGGCCGTAGGCGATGTTCAATTTCGACTCATCAGAGCCGATGAATCTACGCTTCCTCCGCTCACGGAAATTCATCCAGAAGATTCCAGCAAGCCGTGGGCGCGCGCCCTTGCTTACGCTGGCGGTTTTCACGTCGCATTGTTTTTGTTGCTTTTCCTCTTTGGTGTCATCACGAATCTGCTTCATCTGAAGGATAAAGATGTGGCGGATGTGCAGCTGACACAGATTACCGTGGCCCAAGCCAAAGATATCTTCAAAAAACCGATACCGGTTCCCGTCGAAGAAGTGGACGCACTTGCCATGAAGGAGCCTGAGGCGATCGAGGAGGCAATCGAGCCCAACAAGCAAATGAAGGTCACGGCGAAGAAGAAGGTGGCTCCGCGACAACAGATTGCAAAGGGCACGCTGTCTCCTGGCAAGCAGGGTAATACGCCGCCTAAAAAGGATTTAAATAAAATGGGATTACTCGCAATTCAAACTTCCGCGGGCACTTCCCAAGTCTCCGTGGAAGCGGCTTCGTCCTCCAAAGTTCGCAACATGAAACAAAAGGATGTCGAGTTGAAAGCGGTCGGAATGGGATCTGCAGACTACGGCATAGGAACAGCGGGCGATGATAGCGATCAAAAAATCGCGCGCCTTGGAAGTTTATCCGGATCCACCTANNCGCGGCGGTGAGCTCGGTCAAGTTGCAGAATCTTCCGGTAAAGGAAAGGGAATCGGAGGTCGCGGTCCGGCCATTCGTCTCGCGCGAAAAGAGATTGAGATCCGCGGAGCGCTCGATCCCGCAGTGATTCGTCAGATTATTGAAGAGCGTTTGTCAGAGATTCGCTATTGCTACGAAACCGCACTTCTCAAGGACGATAAGATCAGCGGAAAAATTGCAACGACGTGGACGATCAAGGCCGATGGAAGCGTTGCAGAGATCAATTCCAGCTCGGACGAAATCAAAGCGACGGTCTTACATCCTTGCGTTCGCGCTCAGATTCAAAAGTGGAAGTTCCCGCAACCTAAGGGAGGTGGAGTCGTCCGTGTGAAGTATCCATTTCTCTTCAATCCGGTTGGGGGATGAGAGAGGGGAAGTGTGAGTTATGAAGCTATCCATTCAAAAATATCTCGGAGGGTTCGCGGCACTGATGCTCGTAAGTTCGGCGGTGGTCGCTCAAACGCCTGCGGATGAGTTCGATCGAACCCAAGTGCTCGATAAGCAGCGCTACTCACTGACAGGGCGTTTCGTCTTCGACGGAGGGCTTACCTTCCTTCCATTAGATGCCTATTACAAACCGATTCTCTTAGAAGGTGCGCTCTCCTTCCAACCCTTCGATTGGTTAGCCATTGAACTCATTCGCTTTGGATGGTCTGTGCATAACTATGATACGGGCCTCACCAATGCGATCGAGAGAAAAGTTTCGGCCGATACGGGCACACCGTACACCTTGAATTCGGATCAAGAATTAAACGACATGCGCTATCGCGTCGGATCTGCCGTCTATTTCAATTTGCTTTATTCAAAATCGAATTGGTTCAATCAGGCCGTCGTCTACCATTACTGGCAAGCTGGCGTGGGCGGCTATTACTACGATATGAAAACAAAGAAACAAGTGGCTGCGGAACTCGCTCTCCGCGCGCGGTTTTTTATCAATAACCATATTCTTCTAAATATCTATGGCGGTCACTCGTTCGGATTTAAATCCGAAGCGCCTCGAAATATCATGTCGCTTGGTGCGGGGGTGGGATTTGCATTTTGATTTTCTCATCGCGCTCGCACTTGTAGGCCAAGCCGCTAACGGAGAAGCTCCCTCCATAGGAGATCCCGTTTTCGTCGCGCCCACGGTGCCGGATAGTAAAACTCCGGCGGTGAAAGTCGTTGCAGACGTGCCTAAACCCAAGTTCGAAGATTCAGATGCGCTTCGGGCTCCTGAAGCTTGGTACGAATCTACAACTCGAATGTTTTATTTTTGTCTTGCTCAGAAATTCCATCATCCTCTTTGTCCTGCTGTTCGTGAGGCAATTCGTCCGACCTTTACCACGATGGTCGCTCTGGCTTCCGCAAATTCCCCAGCCGTTTTAGAACTTTCCCCTTATGAGCGCGTGAAGGAACCGACCGGAGCTCTTACCTCCCAGTCTTTGTTTGAAGCCAATATTCTCTATCAATTGAACCGCCCGCCAATGTTTTGGCTCGTTTCTCTCAAGTTGAACGGTGCACGTCCTAAGAATGTGGATGCGAAACTATGGGCGAATGCTCAGTGGCTGCTTGGGAAAATTTATTTCGACATGAAAAAATTTAAAGAGAGCATGGCGCTCTACGATTTGGCCGTGGATGAACTCAAAAGCAAATCACTCTTTCACCAAGAGCGCGCTTGGGTCTTCTTTTTCAATGGAAAATTCGATCGTGCGCTTGGCAGTATCGTCTCGGCGGACAGCCCGCTCGTTTATCAAATTCCATTTTTTGAAAAATATTTCGTGCGAGCTCTCTCCGAAAAGGACACGTGTAACTACGAAGAAGCCTTTAATACCATTGAAAAAGGACGGATAGCTTTGGATAAATCTCAAGCGAACCCCGATCAACATCCTTGGGTGATTTTGTGCGAGCGAGAGAATTTAGGGCCCGTCTGTGGAGACTTGAAATCTTGGTATGGCAAATATTTTACGGCGCAAATTGATCGCGCCAAACGAGATCTCGATCTAGTGGAAGTAGAGTTAAGAGACAAGGGCCTCACAAAGCCCGCAAAGCCAAGTTCATCGGAGATTGTATGGCCATTCATAGGCGAGCATTGGGCGGACGAGGTCGGGTATTATTCCGTGCCGATTCCCACTCGATGTTCGTAAGAAAATATTTGGACCGAGTCTTTTTGGGCTTAGGCGTCTTCGTCCTATTGCTTTCGCTTTTAGGATTCTTTGAAGTTCGCGCTGCTGAAAAGAAAGAATCGGAGCCTTTCCGCGCTCGAAAGAGCATGGTGGACACCGCCGAGCGCTTGATGACGTCGGAGCCAAATCCTTATAAGAAATTTCAACTTCTCCTTCGATGGATCAAATACAAAGAAGAGTATGAGCAAGACCAAGCACTCAAAACTGCAAATCCTGAGCCGGGTTTTAGAAAACTAAAAGACGAAATCATACTTCGCATTCAACAGGAAATCGCCCGCTTCGATGGAATTAAAAATGTAGATCCGAGCGTACTCCACCGTGAACTCGGCTATCGCTATCTGGAATTGAAACTCTACGACCAAAGCCAAACGCATTTCTTTAAAATTTTGAATCGGCTGCCCGATGATGAAATGGCAATTGGGGATGGCATGATGGGAAGTTCTCAGGTCATGTTGGCGCTAGAGTTTTATGATAAGGCCGCAAAGGACGCGAAGTTAAGACCTGTCATTATGTATAAACGCGCTTGGGCTTACATGCAGTTGGCCCGGTTCGCAGATTCCTTACGAGAATTCGATACGCTCATTTCTGAGGTGGAAATCAAAGGCAAGCCTGGTCAGGAACTCACTCAGGAAACCTATGACGGCGGCCGTACACAAGCGCGACCTCTTACGAAGTTGCGAGAAGAAGCGTATCGCGACCGCCTCCGGCCTTATGTCGAAACCTTTTCCTCTCCCAATTTCATCGAGCAACATGTTCAAGAGTTGAAGACTTTGGCTGCCAAGGTTTTTCCGGAAGATAAAAATGCTCAGGTGAAGATCTACGCGGAGAATTTAAAATCTCTCGTGGAGGCCTTCAACGCCAAGGCGCAGGTCGGTCGAGCGGAAGAGGTATTTCAAGCCTTCGCTAAAGAATTCCGAGATTCCGAAGCTCTGCTTATTTCTTCGGCGCCGCTTTGGTTGAAGACCTATCGCGGTCTATTGGACCACACTTCGCTAGAACGTGTGGTAAATAATCTTCCCGAAAAGAATTTGAAGAAAGAGGATAACGGAGTTTTGGCGCTGCAAGCGGAATTGCACAATACCGCCGCATTTTACGAGACCCTCGTTGGAGAAACCGGCAAGGCAGATATTGAAATGTCCGCGAAGAATTCTTTGACGGCAGATTCGGTCGCAGATTTTCATCGTGCTCGAAAACTTTTGATGGTCGTCTATTTTAAATACTTCCAAATTTTTTCCACGGATCCTGATTCCGATCCTTTGCGTGTGAATTTTGCAAAGCTCTTATTTGAAGATGGCGATGCAATTCAGTGCTTAAGTTTGCTTTCGGGTCGATCCAAAAACGATGTTGAAGTCGAAAAAGTGGCGGCGAACCTAGAAGCGCGCTGTGAGTTGAAAGAGTTGGATCAACTCTACGCTAAGCCGCATCACGATGAGTTCTATACGAAGTTGCATTCTGCGTTGGCCGGTAAAAAAATCTATCAACAAAAAGATTTAGGCGTGAATCCCGAGCAGGCCTTTGAAAGCTTGGGCCGAATGCTCATGGGATCCCTGCAAAAAAACATGCAGTCTCAAAAACTACGAGAGACGTTAAAGGCCGTCGTCGAGAGCTATCCGTTTGCGAAGACAGCTTCTCTCTTTCGAGAATTGCAGATTGTGCAGGCTGAACTTCGCTTTGAAGATTTAGTGGCGAGCACTGCCGGCTCCGATCAAAAAGCCGACGGATTTTTTGAAATTCATCAAAAAGCTCCTCCTTCGGCCAATGTCGCAAAGAAGGCTCTCCTCAATTCCGTGATGATTGATGTGCGTCCCGCAGCGCTCGATCGCTGTGATAAATTCATTCAGATCTATCCGGAAGAGTTCCGCGCCGGAAACGAAGTCTTCAAGCGCTGTGTGGGGCTGAGCGAAAATCACTTAGATATCGATCATCAATATCGGTTCTTGAAAAACCAAGAAAAGGCATTGGACGAACGAGATACCATCCGCCTCGCTTACATTGAATTAGCTCGCAGTCGGCCTGAGGGAATGCAACGGCTTCGCCGATTAAATACGGAACTCGCAAAGCGCGCGATGGCGAGCTGGGAAGGTCCCGCAGCCCGACCCGAGAGAAGGGAATCTAAACAGTTTGAGAAACTACAGGAGAATACTTTGGAATTCGTGAGAGCGCTAAAACCCATTGGCGTTCAACAGATCGCGAAGATGGTTCCTCAGACGGTAAAGGATTTTCATTGGATCGATCGCATTTGGTTAAAATACTATCAGTCGGAATCAGAACCTTACTATCTTGCGCGCACGCTTGAGAGGCGAGCTTTTATGGCAGCAAAAATGCGCGACTGGATGAAGGCTCTTCCAGAACCGAAGGGACTGAGCAAAGAAGAACTGGAAGAGTATCGTAAGAAGGCCGAGGAGGTCGTGAAGCCTTGGGATGAGCGCGCTGCAATTGCGATCAAAGATTGCGAAGAGACGGCCTATGTCTTAAGCGTCGATTACAAAGAAAAGGAAGGGACGGTGTGCAAAGAAAATTCCAAACCGACTTTTCTTCAAGAGCACCTCGACCGCTGGAATAAAACCCGTCAGTGGGCCCAGAAGACTTGGCCGTGGGGCAAGGATAAGAATGAAAACCAAGTTCTACTCGAGAAATTTCTAGAGGGTGGAAAGGCTGCGTCTGAGAAAAAGGACTGGCTCCTCACGCGTTATTTTTTAGTTCGTGCTTTGGACTTTGCAGAAAATAATCGAGAGAAAGCTCACGTCTATTTGCAATTGGCACGTATGCGAAAGTCCGAGGAATATTGGCTCATGGCGGCACAACTCGATGGAAATTTACCTGAACCGGTCGAGCATTTCCTGGAGCAAGCAAAGGGAAATCCCTTTTACGAGCGCTTATACAAGATCGCCCTCGATTACATTCGAAAGGGTGAACAAGTTTCCGATAAGCATGGATCCTCCATGGCCCAGCGGAACCCTTGACCTTTCTGGTTTTCAGCTTTGAAATCAGTAAATGAAAATTTATAAATCCTTGCTCACTGCACTTATTGCTCTTTCTCCATTAACTTTGACAGGCGCCACCACCTACGAGGCCGACCTCGCCCATAGCGATCTCACCTTCAAGATCCGACATTTGCTCAGCAATGTGACCGGCCACTTTGAAGATTGGAAGACGACGTTCACGGTGGATGAAAAGACCGGTACGCTCACTTCACTTCAAGCGACTGTAAAGGCTGCCATAATCAATACTAAAAATAAGAAACGCGATGATCATCTGCGCAATGAAGATTTCTTCGATGTGAAAAAATTTCCGGAAATTACGTTTACATCTGAAACGGTGAAGATCGAAAAGGGAAAGACCGCAAAACTTCCCGGCACCATGACCATGCATGGCGTAACCAAACCCGTAACCTGGGAAGTCGAATATTTGGGAACCGCAAAAGATCCTTTTGGAAATGAAAAGGCTGCGCTCACCGCAAAGATTCCGGCGCTCAATCGCAAAGACTTCAATTTGACCTGGAATAAGCCGCTCGAGAAAGCTGGAGAAACCCTGATTGGCGACACCGTTGCTATCGAAGTTAACGTTGAAGCAGGGACGAAGATGGATACGACCGCGAAGCCATCGACCACCACGACTACCGAGAAAACGAAAAACCCTAATAAAAAGTGAGGGCTTTCAAGCCTCTATAGAGGACCCCGGCACAAGTGTGTCGGGGTCTTAACCATTCCTTAATGGCTTCCCCAGCTTTTCTTGATCCATTAGCGATTTCCAATACTTAAATTCGGCTCCATGATGCCCCCATTGAACGCATCGCAATGCGTTAATGTTCACAATTTGAGGTGGGAATGCGAATTGGTCGAGCAATCGAATCACTCCTTAAAACAGTCCCACTCCTATGCGTATTTTCTAGTTCACTCCTCGCTCAAACCCAAACCATCGATGCCCTCAAAAACCAAACCTTTTTGAATTTCAAAGAGGAGTTGATCGAAGAACTTGAAGCTTCCACCGGCTCGCCATTTTCGCAGCTCGCTGGCTCGGAACAACGCCGGGTCATCGATGAAATTACGCAGCTCTATTGGTATCAGCGCGAGCTTCTTGTCTCACGAGCAGCAGATCAGAAAGAAGCGGAGGAACAAATTCCCGCTAAAGTGGATGAATTTTATCGCCCCACCTCGGAATTTGAAACCTTGAAGGAGTACTTGATTCAAGCGGAGGGATTGACGACAGAACAGGCGGATGAGATTGCGCCTCAAATTGTCGAAATGTTCTTACATGGTCTTAGATATTTTAAGGGCCGCGAGGCTGCGATGCCCAAAAAGGAATTTGAAACGGCTCTTGAGAAAAACGAACTGGTGGATAGAAAGCACGAAGCTTGGGGCCGAGTGGAGCTCAATTGGATTGAAGGAAAAAAATTCATCAAGATTGTCCATGAGCGTCCTAAAAAGGACGGCAAATTAGTGGAGGACGACTACTCAGGAAAAATGGTTCCTGAGAAGGATCAGATTGCAATTGCGTTCATGTGCTCGGACAAGATTAACCCTCTTTGGCATCACTTCCACCGTTACATCGCCAATCAACATTTTGAAGGAAACCGACAAAAGGGCCGAGATATCGCAGTCATGTGGTTTCAAAATGGAAATGAATATGGATTCACCCGATTCGATCGCATCGAAAATTACAAACGCCACCCCATGTTCTCCAAATTGTGGTGGAGAGACTTTGCGCTTGCGACTCCCATTGGCGAAGTGAATTGGAAGTCGGTGGCGGTAGGAGCGGGGTTTGGTTTAGCTCAGGGTGGCTTTATTGTGCTTGCGGATGGTATCGCTCAACATGTTTTTCATTTGCCAGTGGAAACGCGTTGGATGCTGGCCTTTTACGCTGCGGGTTTCTCGACTGGCATGGGCTTTCTGCAAAACTTTTTGCGAAAATACACCAATCGAGGAAGCAACCTTTCGATGAATCTAAAGAAGATGATCACTACGGGCTTGCCTTACAATGTGCCCGTGTTTCTAGCGACGTATCCCTACTTGGGGGAAAGCTCGAGGGATCCCCAGCTCTATCCGTTTGCTCTTGGCGGCGTTCTTCTTTGGTTGAATATGTTTAAAGGAATTTTCGTGAGCAATTGGACCAAGGTTTGGATGGATCGTCGCGTAAAAATTCGCGAAAAGTTGCGACTTAACACCCAGATGGTGAAGTTGAGAATTCCACCCCTTCTTAAAGATCCGGAAAACGTGAAGGAAGAGGAATACATCGAAGTGGAAGTGGAGAAGCAGTCCAATCTCGAGTCGCGAACAGTGTCATTAAAGACTTCCAGCATCCGACTGCTGGATGCCAGTGGATATCCTGTCGGTAAGTGGTTGCTCATTGGGTCGTACCCGTATCAGGCGCGAAAGACGATTCGATACGCAGAATCGGTGAATTCCGACATCACGGGATTTCTTAAGCGCCAGTGGGAGAAAGAAAAAAACTTTTTTGGAATCGGCGCGCTAGAGCGCTTAACCGGTACGCAAGGTGGAACTGACTTCATGATCGACGCCTATGTGGACACCATTGAGAATGCGCGCTCTAAAACTTCTGAAGCATTTGTGACCACCGCGCAAAAGATTCGATTGGGTTTTCGAAAAGCCAGGGAATTTGCTGGATCACTCCTGGCCGTAGGTGCAAATTACCTCTGGAAAAAGAATGAAAATAATTTGCGGCAATCTCAGACGGTCTCCGAATGTCTCCTCGATATTCGAGATCTTGGATTGAGCCTCATGCCCGCGCCAGCGACCGAATAAAAAAAGGAAATGATATGAAATGGAATTGTCTCGTTGCGGCTCTTGTTGGAGCAATGCTTGCCAGTTGTGCCGCTCTTCAAAAGCCGTCCAACTCTCCGGTCGTTAGCGAAAAATGTTCCCGCATTCGCGCCGCCTTCGATGTCGGCTCCGGCAGCACCAAAATGAAAGTCGCTCAAATCGACATCTGTTCTCAAAGAATCGTGAAGGTGCTTGAAGATCGTTCAGTGCCTATCGCCTTTGAAGAGAGCCGCAGAGCTTCGAAGAACAATGAGATCGCTGCTGATACAAAGACAGAAGCGATTGAAAAGTTGAGAGTATTGAAGGGGAGGGCTGAGGAGCTTGGGGCTAGGGCTTTCATCGGGGTGGCGACTTCCGCCTTTCGAAAGGCGAGAAATGGTTCCAAGGTTCTGACGGAGATTTCCACTCAAACCAAAATTACATTGAAAGCAGTGAGCGAAGAAGAAGAAGGACGTTTGGGATTCTGGGGCGCTGTCGCGCATGAGACTGGAAACTCTGAGCAGGTCGTCGTATGGGATGTCGGCGGCGGCTCTCAGCAATGGGCAACCTTGGAGCGTACGAAACGCATAAAAATTCATTCCTCCGATTTTGCTTCCATTGGATTTAAAGAGGCGGTCATTCGAAAAATCCAGCGCGCCGATCCCAAGAAAAAGCTCACGCCGAATCCTCTCGAGGCGAATCAGGTAACCGCTGCACTGGAGATTGCAAAAGAGGAAGCTAAAAAATTGCCAAATCGAATTCATTTGAAAGCCATGCATCCCGATGCGCGGGTGCTGGGAATTGGAGGCGTTCACTACTACAGCGTGAAAGGCCGATTAGGCGTAAGGGATTCTGGGTCCTACACCGCAAATGATATTCGAGAGCTATTGCCTTCCGTGGTTGGAAAAACGGACGAAGAGTTGAAGAGCGACTATGCCGCCACGGAAGTGACAAACTTACTGCTCATTTTGGGAATGATGGAAGGCCTTGATATTGGACAAGTGTTTCCGCTCAAGGCGAATCTGGCGGATGGAGTGTTGGTCCAAAATTCTTATTGGCCGCGATAAGTCATAAATTAATCCTGTAAAGTTTAAATGAGAAGCGTTTAAGCTTCTGAAAGAAGGAGAGTTTACTCAAATGGAAAATCCTATTTTTACAAGCGATGGCGCTTACATGATTGGTCGATGGATTCATTACATGTCAGGCGTCGTCTGGATCGGTATCCTCTATTATTTTAATTTTGTTCAAGGCGCATTTTTTGCGGAGACCGATGCTCAGACGAAATCCGCTGCGATTCGGCAGTTACTGCCCCGCGCACTTTGGTGGTTTCGATGGGGAGCCGCCTTTACCTTTTTCAGCGGTCTTTTCATGCTCATGCATAAAGGACATATTGCCGGTCATGCGATCTACGCCACTTCGTGGGGAGTTTGGATTCTGATTGGCTCGGCAATGGCCACCCTCATGGCTGCAAATGTTTGGTTTGTAATTTGGCCCGCTCAAAAAGTAGTGATTGCCTCCGCAGAAGCGGTTTCAAAAGGTGGTGCGGCGGATCCGACCGCGGCTGGGCGCGGAGCTCGAGCGGCGGTTGCTTCTCGCACGAATGTTTTACTCTCGATACCGATGTTATTTTTCATGGGAGCGGCGAGCCATCTCAGTTTGCCCGTAGGCCCTGAGACTAACTTCATGCCTTTGGTCGTGGTGATGGCCATCCTTTTGGGAGCGATCGAATTGAATGCGCTCAAAGGAAAGACGGGTCCCATGACTACCGTCAAGGGTGTCATTCACTGTGGCCTTGGCCTTGCGGTTGTGACTTACTTCCTTGTCACTTTCCTTATTTAACGTTTGATGGGAACACGCTAAATTAATTGCGTGTTCCCGTTTTTCCTATTTTTGCTTCCTTTCGTTTTAATTTTTTCCAGCTGCAAAAGCTCAGAACCTCCTTTGGAAGGGCCCGCTGCTCTCGCCGCGCGAGGAAAGGCTGTCTATCAGTCGAACTGCACTGCGTGCCACAATGCTGATCCGAATGTGGATGGGCCACTGGGTCCTGCCATCAAGGGTTCTTCGAAGGATCTCATCGAAGCGCGAGTTATTCATGGGCAATATCCTGCGGGTTATAAACCTAAGCGGATGACGTCGCTCATGGCCGTGATGCCTTACTTGCAGGCAGATATTCCTGCGCTCTATGAGTATCTGAACGCGCCTTGATGCGTGGGTTGATCTACCCCGCGCAGAGCGCTAATCTTTCCGAACCGCATGCATTCTCCAGGTTCGTACTTTCAATCTGCCCGAGATTTTCGGCTGTTCGTGGTCTTGCGAGCAAATCGAGGGGCTCTCATTCGCGGCACTATTTGTTTGCTCGTGGTGGATACGATCGTATTTTTGTTGCCCTATCTCGTGAAATTGATGGTGGATCGACTCCAGGGCGTGGACATGCCGGAATGGCTTCCGCAATCATTTCATCAACTTACGACCGCATGGTTTCTCGCGCTCCTTTGCGCTGTCTATATATTAGGAGCGGTTCTCATCGCCTGGGGGCGGTATTGGTGGCGAGTATTTTTGATTTGGTCGACTTTCCCGTGGTTCCACCGCATGCGGGAGGCGCTTTTTAAACATATCCAAAATTTGAATCGCGACTTTTTNNGCGAAAGTCGGCGACTTGCTATCAGCTCTCACGACGGACACAGAAAACATGCGGATGACTGCAGGGATTGGCTCCCTGATGGTGATCGATGCCACCATCAACTTTATTTTCTTTCCGATTCTTCTCTATATGTTGAATCCAACGCTCATGTGGATGATCGTTCCTCCGCTTCTCATTATTTCTTTTGGGGCGATTATTCTTACGCAGCGCTTGTCGAAATATTACGAGACCGTGCAAGACTTAACGGCGAGCCTAAGCGGGCGAGCGTTTGAGCTCGTAGCGGGCGTTCGAGTCATCAAAGCATTTCGAAAAGAGCGGCCCATTCACGGCGAATTCATTCATGAGAGCAAAAAGCTTCGCGATGCTTCTCTTCAAGTTGCGCGCTATCAGTCGCTTTTTGTGCCTGGCCTCGATTTTGTATTGTCGATCGCACTTTGTTGGAGCTTGCTCTATGGCGGTTGGCAGGTGATGGAAGGCCATATGCCTCTTTCTAACCTCATCGCCTTTCAGCTTTATTTGAATCACATGGATTGGCCGATGATGGCGATTGGATGGTTCATTCAGATGTATCGTCAATCGGAAGCCTCGGAACGAAGAGTCGTGGGATTTGCGGAACAAACGAATCCGCTACAGGCAGCGCCTTGGAGCGGCGTTCGCCGTCATAATCAACTTACATTTGAACTTGAGAGTGTGACCTACGCTCATCCGAACCAGCCTCGACCGCAATTTAAAAATTTAATCTGCCAAGTGACGCCGCGCACTTGGTTGGGAGTGACAGGCCCTGTCGGCTCGGGCAAATCGACACTTCTCGAGTTACTTTCCAGACAGCGCGATCCTCAATCGGGTGTAATTTATTTTGAAGGAAGGCCCTTAAGTTCGATAGTGCCCGCGGAGGTGCGAACGCAAATTCTTTACATGCCTCAAGAGTCCTTCGCTTTCTCCCGATCCATTCGGGAAAATATCGCGCTCGGCTTAGATGTGAAACCCCCCGATAATAAATTGTGGGAGTTGTTGGAAGATCTCTCATTCGATCGTGAGGCGTTGCTGGAGCGAGGAGGACTTGGCACGACACTCGGTGAGCGAGGGGTGAATCTTTCTGGGGGGCAGAAGCAGCGCCTTTCATTGGGCCGAGGCTTAGTGCGACAACGAAAAGTTTATCTCCTCGATGATTTATTTTCGCATGTGGACACGGAGACCGAAGGAAAGCTGGTGGCAGCGCTGAAAAAATATATCCCGCCCGACGCCACCGTCGTTTTAGTTTCACAGAGACTTGAAACGTTACGACGATGCGATGAACTTCTCGTTTTAAATGAACAAGGTGAATTGGAGTTTAAGGGTTTGCCTGCTGAGGGCATGGCAAAATCTAAATTTTTAAAGTCTTTGGAAGAATTGCAACACGTCGAACTCTCCAGCGTTGAGAGGTTAGCATGAAAGTCTCTCTACGATCTCGTGCACTGGAGCAGGTCTTTCAAGTGCTGCGACCATATCGCTGGGAAATGATCATCGCCGTTTTTCTGACACTCCTTCCGGCTTATTTTACCGTGTGGAGCCCCTATTTTATCGGGCGTCTTGTCGATGACGGTATCTTGGCTCACGACTATCAACTTCTTTTGTATTTTGTAGCGGCTGTTTTTGCCCTGAAGCTGTTTCTTTTTATCTTTAACTCCATGGTGACTTATTGTTTGAGCGCTTTCGGATCCATTATCTTGGTGGATTATCGGGATCATCTCCTCAAACGAATTTTGTCGTACCCGATGTCTTTCTTCGATCGCATTTCTGCCGGAAAGCTGACGACGCGCCTCACCTCCGATATCAACACGTTGCAAGAGCTCTTCTCCTCCGCTCTCGTCCCTTTGGTTGGCAATGTTTTTCTCATTATCGGAGTGATGATTGGGATGTGCGTTAT
>DDSI01000047.1 GCA_002343335.1 Bacteriovoracaceae bacterium UBA2394 | reverse complement strand
CGATTGGGTGAGCTTCGGAGAAGTGCGCATTCTCTATGGCGCGAGCGTTGCCCACGATCTAACGTCGCCAATGTTATCTAGTCTTTCGATCAAGAACATCACGAGCTCTTCGGCAGAAATTGCATGGAAGAGCAATGAAGCGGTCGTGAGTCGTGTGAAGTACGGTACGACCTCAGCGGTCGATCAAACGACTTCTTATAATGACGCCCCTTCAGCTTCGGCCAGAGTCGTTCTCCAGGGACTTCAAGCAAACAAGGCTTATTATTACCAAATCGTGAGTCGCGACTTGTATGGCAATATCGCTCAAGCCAAGGTTCACGCTTTTAAAACTTTGGCGACATCGACTATAAACCCGCCGAACAATCCCATCGCTCCTCCGGCGAATTCCGTGAACATTCTTTCTCACGGTGCGGTAGCAAATGACGGAAAAGACGACTCGGCTGCCATTTTGCGAGCGGCGAATGCGGCTGGGACCAACGGAACCGTGTTTTTTCCAGCGGGAACTTTTAATGTGAGCAATCAAATTACGTTACCGGGAAATCGCGCTTACAAAGGTGCAAGCGGATCGAAATTGAAAGGTCTCACTCCGGAAGGCCCACTCGTAAAAGCATCGGGCGATGGATTCATTTTTGAAGGAATGACCTTTGATGGCGGAGGAGTCTTCATGGATAAGGCTGGTAGCTTTAGCGCCAATAATATTTTCCGAAAGAACACTTTCCGACTGACCGGGAATGGAAAGGAACGAAATGGAATCAACTTTACTTGTGGATTCCGCAATACGCTAATCGAGGATAACTACTTCACAAGTATCGATACCGGAGGCAATCATAGCTTCGGTCTTTACGGATACAATTATGATACCTTCACCGTCCGCGCGAATACCTTCGAAGATATCGGAGCAGGAATGCATATTGATGCTTTCGGAAATTCCAAGAATCTACTCGTCGAACAAAATTATCTAAAAGGTGTGAAAGGGATGGGCTTAGAATTTCAAGGTTCTGCAACGAATCTAAAATTCCTCGACAATTGGTACGAAGATCCTTCCTTCGTCGCGCGTCCTGGAACGGGTAATAACAATACGTTCGCCTATTCACTGATCTTAGATAAGAGCAGTGGAATTCAGATTAAGCGAAACGTGATGATTGCCCCATTGAAGAACGCTCCGAGCATCAAGACCGATTACGTTCGTGTTTCCTTCGAAATTGGAGGAGATGATGCGATTATCGAGGACAATTACAGCAAGGGTGGAAATCACGTCGTCGCCATGAACGATGGTGTCGGTAGTGCCTCGGTTACCGTGCGAAACAACAAGTTCATCAACTACGCCCAAGGGGTCAGTTGCAGTTTCTGTACAAGTGATCGCTCCATGAGTCAGTCCAACAACGGAGACATCCGATTGAGCGACGTCATGGAAGCTCGAATCGCGGCTAATAAAAAGCCTGGAGTTGGCAAACGCTACTAAGAGGTCCTTTCAATCGTGTGGTCATTCTAGACGGGCCTCCAAAAGAGGCCCGTACTGCTTTTGACTCTCTAGGGCAATTTCGATAATTCATGGTCGTTGACGGACAATACTGACATCCCCGTTTCGAACGTCCTTTGGCGCATGCAGGCCATTCTTTGCGGCGTTTTATTTTTTCTCATTATCCTGGGAGCGGGAGTCCGAATTGCGGATGCGGGCCTCGCCTGTCCGGACTGGCCCTTTTGTTTTGGTGAGCTCATACCCCCCTTCAACTTTCAGATATTTATGGAGTGGATTCACCGTGTGATTGCTGGAAGTGTGGGCCTTCTTCAACTCGCCATCGCCGTTTGGGTCTTTTCAAAACCTCATCTGAGGAAGCTCTGTGGATATCTTGTGGGTCTTTCTTTGATTCTGTTCGCGGTGCAGGCCAACTTGGGGCGACAAACCGTGACGGAATTGTTGAATCCGAAATTTGTAAATTCCCATTTGATGGGAGGATATCTCTTGCTTGCCGCAAATTTGTGGATTTTGCATCGTCTCACGCGCGTGACCATGAATTGCAGCATACAAAGTGGAAAAATTTTGCTGATCGAGAGCTCGATCTGCTTAGTTTTAATTTTCTTGCAGGCTACCGTCGGAGGGACGGTGAGTTCACATTACGCCGGTTTGGTATGTCCGGATTTTCCTACGTGCCAGGGACAATGGATCCCGGAGCTCACGGGTTTGGTGGCAGTTAAATTTTTTCATCGTTGGGGCGGATTTGTTTTGCTCGCGATTTCCATTTTGATGGCAACCTCCATTTTCAAACGTGCGGAGGATCGCAAACTCCAGAAAATTTGGATCGCCATTTGTGGGTTGATTTGTGTTCAGATCGGAATTGGTATTGGAATGATTTATACATTGATCCATCCCGGTCTTGCGCTCCTGCATGCGGCCGTGTCTGTCAGTTTGTTTACGCTCTTTGTGGTTTCTCATTTTCGTCTGCGTAAGGCCGTCTGCAATTAGGATTCATGATGCCGAGTGCTTCTCAATTTCGAGCGTATCTGCAGCTGACGAAACCTACGATTATCGCGCTCGTGGCGATCACCGGTCTCGGTACAATGGTTGCGGAAGGCTCAATCTTTCATGAGCCGCTCAAAATGTCTTTGGTGTTAATCGCGATCATTCTTTCGGCAGCATCCGCGAATGCCATCAATCAATTTATCGATCGCGATATTGATTCGGTCATGGATCGTACGCGTTCAAAGCGCCCGCTTCCACTGCATTCGATTGCGCCCGTCTCGGCGCTGAGTTTTGCGCTCCTTTTGGGAATTGTTTCGAATGCATTTCTTTGGATCAAAATTAATCCGCTCAGTGCGATCATCAGCGTCGCCACTATTTTATTTTACGTATTTATCTATACGCTTTGGTTAAAACGCCGCCATCACTACAACATCGTCATTGGAGGAGCGGCAGGTGCGACAGCACCTCTCATCGCTTCGGCGGCGGGCACAAATGATCTTTCGGCGCTCAGTTGGATCTTGTTTGGAATTATCTTTACCTGGACACCGCCTCATTTTTGGGCGCTCGCACTAGCGCTGAAAGATCAATATGAAAAGGTTCGAATCCCCATGTTGCCGAATGTCCTTGGCGATGAGCGGACTCGGCTCGAGATTGTTTTATACACATTGATCCTGCTGCCTCTCGGACTCATTCCTTGTTTCATGGAGAATGCTGGGATTCTTTACGCCATCCTTTCGATTGCGCTTTGGCTTTGGTACATGCGGGAGACGGTCGTGCAGTTGAAGAAACAGACGGTATCTGCTTACCGTCGCCTCTTTTTTGTTTCGATTGGATATCTATTTTTCCTCTTTTTGGGACTTATGCTGGACGGTCTTTGGAGATGGCTCCGAGGGGAAATCTAGATGGTGAAAAAATCCCAGTCGAAGATCGTCATCTTCTCCGTCGTTTTTTTAGATCTCCTCGGTTTTGGCGTGATGATTCCGATGCTCCCATTTTTTGTGCGGCATTTTGGAGAAGACGCCTTTTCCGTCGGATTGCTCATGTTCGTCTACTCGCTGATGCAGGTAATCGTTTCTCCGATTTGGGGTCAGATCTCCGATCGCTATGGTCGAAGACCGGTGCTTCTCCTTACCATTGCTGGCCAAGCGTTGGCTTTTTTATGGGCAGCACTCTCGGGTAGCTTTACGAGCCTTCTCATTAGTCGCGTTTTCGCCGGCGCGTTTGCGGCCAATATTTCCACCGCATCCGCTTATATGGCGGACATCACCTCCAAGGAGGAACGAGCGAAAGGGATGGGTCTCATCGGTGCCGCGTTCGGACTGGGATTTATTTTCGGACCGGCCATCGGCGGACTCCTCATTCCTTACGGTTACGAAATGCCCTCCTATTTTGCAGCGGCCATGTCGGGCCTTAATTTAGTTTGGGCCTGGATGGTTTTAGATGAGCCAATTGGAAATCGCGAAGATCGAAAAGCAAATCGTCGTAAACTGAGTTTTCAGTCTTATCGAGAAACGCTCAGTTCCTCGGTTTTGGTTTATCCTATTTTGCTTTTCTTCTTTGTGACGCTGGCCTTCACGCAGTTGGAAGTCACCTTCGGTCTTTTCGTCACGGATCGCTTTTCATTTTCCGAGCGACAAGCCGGACTTCTCTTTGCCGGCATGGGTATTGTGATGGCCGTCGTGCAGGGTGGACTCATTGGAAAGCTCGTTAAAAAATTTGGTGAGCACGGCGTCATTCGTCTGGGGCTTCCTCTGATTGCCTTTGGACTTTTGGGGCTCATTTTTGCAACATCATTTCCGATGCTCGTCGCGGGACTAGCATCTCTCGCGGTAGGATATTCGCTTACGAATCCCTGTCTCTCGGCCTGGACGTCGAAGTCGGCATCGTCCAGAAATCAGGGTGTTGTGCTGGGAATTTATCAGTCTGCAGGAAGTGTGGCGCGGATCTTAGGTCCCATCAGTGCAGGATATTTTTATCGCTCGGATATCATTGGAGCATTCGTCGCTGCACTCGGGGTGATTTTTCTCGCGCAGATCGTATTTTTTATTTCTCGTTGGACCGCTTCTTCAATCTAACCGCCCCTTCCATTTAACCTGCGCGTCAGAAAAGTAATTCATGTTACCTTATACTTACGAGGGTTTTGGTTTGCATGCTTCGCAAGCAGCAAAGATTTTTTTCTGAGTATGGAGAGGATCGACTCCTCTTTGATCGTCTTTTTTCAGATTACCGCTGTGGAAACTTTGTAGAAATCGGCGCCGGTGATGGAATTTCGCCAAGCGCGTCCTACTTTTTCGAAAGAGAGTTGGGGTGGTCTGGGATTTGTACGGAGCCGAGTCCTGAGCAGTTCTCAAAGTTAAAGGAGAATCGTTCCGCGCTCACTTTGAACGTCTGCCTAGGGTTGGAATCCAAAGTAGATCGCTACCTTTGGGTCTCGGGAACTTCCGATTCGGAAGGCGCTTTGGAGCGTGAACTTGGGACGATTCAGCGAGAGCGCTGGCTCCGAGAGGTTCAAACCGCGGGTTGGCAGGTGAATGCCTGTGATGTTCCTGTTCTTACCTGGGCTGAGCTCCTCGGGCAGGGGCGGATTCATCAAGTGGATCTTTTAATCCTTCAAACGCGCGCTCTGGAGCTGTCAGTTTTAAGAGATTTTCCGTGGGCCGCCATGCCTATCCCCGCACTCGTCGTCGAGAACCGATCTCAGAATGGAATTCAGCGGATGGACATTCTTCGCCATGGCTATCGTTTGGAGGCCACGATGGGTACTTCGGACATCTTCTTAGCCTAGATCTTTTCTTTGCCTTGAAAGCGGACAACTCTTAGCATTTCGGAATGTCGGGCGACGCCACGAAAAGACGCTTTATTACCGCTGCCTTACCCTACGCGAATGGACCTCTGCACTTTGGCCATTTGGCCGGCGTTTACATTCCAGCCGATGTTTACCATCGGCACTGCAAACTCGTGGGGAGCGAGGCCATCTATATAAGTGGAAGTGACGAGCACGGGGTCGCGATCACGCTAAATGCCGAGAAGAAAAAGACGCCGTATCAGGCCTATGTCGATCAATGGTATCAGGACCATCAGGATCTCTTTCGCTCCTACAATGTGGATTTCACATTTTACGGGCGAACCACTTCAAAAATTCACGCAAAAAAAGCGCAGGAATTTTTTACGAAAGTACATGCTTCCGGCTATTTGGTGGAGAAAACTGAGTCACAAGCTTATTGCTTAAATGATCAAGCGTTTTTACCGGATCGCTATCTGACCGGAAAATGTTCGAAGTGCGGATACCCCGAAGCGCGATCCGATGAATGCCCGAACTGCGGGAATTGGCTGAGCTTTGAGGAAATAATCGATCCCAAATGCGTGATCTGCGGTAAATCGCAGATTGAATCGCGTAAAGTGAAGCATTGGTATTTTGATTTGCCGCGCTTGGCTCCGAAAATTCGCGAGTGGCTGCAGGGCCAAAATACGTGGAAGCAGAATGTACGAAATTACGCACTCTCCCTTCTGGAAAATATTCCTCAGCGCGCGATCACTCGAAATGTGACGTGGGGAATCGATTTACCAGAACCTTTTCATGAGACGGGTAAGAAAATCTACGTCTGGTTCGAAGCGCCAGTCGGATATTTATCGAATTTGATTGAATGGTCTGAAAGCGAAAAGAAGCCCGAGCTTGCGAAACAATATTTCGATTTGCCCTCCGAGATGATTCACTTCATCGGGAAGGACAATATCATTTTTCACACCATCATTTGGCCGGCGATGTTGATGGCGGCCGGTGAGCGATTGCCCACCAATGTGCCCGCCAACATGTTTGTGAACTTGATGAAGAAGCAATTTTCGAAATCGAGTGGCTGGTATGTCGATGCGAAGGAAGCCCTCGCTTCTTACGGCGTGGATCGCGTGCGTTATTACTTGATTTCGATCATTCCCGAACATCAAGACACCAATTTTGATTGGCAGATGTTTCACGATAAAGTGAATGCGGAACTCGTGAATAAGATCGCGAATTTGTTCAATCGTGTGGGCACGCAGATCAAAAAACATTACGACGGGATTTTAGGGCCGGAGGCCTTTGCGGATATTCCCCAACTTTCTAAGGCGCACGCAGAGGCTGTGGAATTTTTGGAGAAGTTTGAAATTAATTTGGCGCTCAATCGCCTGGTTCAACTTTCGGAAGAAGCCAATAAATATTTGGACGATGTGAAGCCTTGGAACGTGGTCAAGGAAGGCAAAGACAAGGCCATTCCGCTTTTCGCGAAGGCTGCCACCTACATGGTCTCATTGGCGGCGCTTTTGCAGCCTTTCTTGCCGAGTTATTCGGAAAGATTACTGAAAGCCTTTGGCTTGGATGCGGATCCAAAACTACGTTCTTTGCTCTATCGCCAAGGGGCCTACGATCTTCTCCGTGGCAGGGGTCTGAAGATTAGTCCTGATTCCGACTTTACGATTCCTCGAATCGATGCAAAACAAATCGAAGAGGAAATCAAGAAGCTCGGCAAGTTAGGATAATTATGGCAGCGAAATTAGTTCTTTTACGACACGGTCAATCCCAGTGGAATTTAGAAAATAAATTTACCGGTTGGGTGGATGTGGATCTTTCCCCGGCCGGTGAGGCCGAAGCAAAAAAGGCTGGGCAGTCGCTCGCAGCGATGAATGTGAAGTGGGATTTAGCTCATACATCTCGATTGAAGCGTGCTCAGGAAACTTTGAAAATTGTACTCGGCGTGTTGAAGCAAAATCCCCCTGTCTCCATCGATTCGGCTCTCAATGAGCGTCACTACGGCGATCTTCAAGGTCTCAATAAAGATGAAATGCGAAAAAAATATGGGGATGATCAAGTGCACATCTGGCGTCGTAGCTTTGATGTGCCTCCACCCAATGGCGAGTGCTTGGCCGACACGGCGAAACGAAGTTTGCCTTATTTTCGCGAGTATATTTTGCCGGAATTGAAGAAGGGAAAGAATGTGCTCGTTGTGGCGCATGGAAATTCTCTGCGCTCGATTGTGATGGAGATTGAAGGACTCACGAAAGAGCAGATTCTGCAGCTCAACTTGGACACCGGTGTTCCTTACGTTTACGAGATCGGCGCCGATGGTAAGGTTGTTCAAAAGCAAGTATTGACGGCATAATGCATGCATATTGCATGCATTATGCATGTGATGTAGCATGAGGCCATGGCTAGTCTTCAAATTCGAGATGTTCCTAACGAAGTGATGGTTGTTCTGAAGCGATTGGCTGAGGATGAGCGACGAAGTATTTCTCAACAAGCGCTCTTGATTTTGGAGCGCTCTCTTATTCAACAGAAGCAAGCCAAGGAAAAGACGCGTAAGGCCATCGAGGAACTCAAAAAATTGTCCCGTAAGCATCCATTGAAAGAGGAGTCATTTGTGAAATGGATTCGGGAGGACCGTAATCGATGAATGTTGTTTTAGATGCAAGTGCGGCGATCGGGCTGGTGGTTTCTAAGAGGCGGGAAGTTGAGATTCAAAAAGCTTTGAATGAAGCCGGACAAATTTTCGTTCCCGATCTGTACGCGTGCGAAATCGTGAACACGCTCTGGAAGTATCGCCAATCTCAAAAATTAAAGCTCGAAATTTGTGGGAAATACTTGTCTCAGATGTTGAATCTTCCTCACGAAATGATTTCCTCTGCTTCACTCGCGCAAGATTCTATGGAACTCTGTTTTAAATCAAAAAATCCTGCCTACGATCACTTCTACTTTGCACTTGCCCGAAAAGTGGGTGCGGGACTGATTACGCTCGATAAAGAAATGGCGAAGGATGCGATGGGCTTCGGTATTCCTACGATGGATCTATCGGCGTGAGAGTTCTATTCATTTGCATTTTTACGCTGTATGCGGGCGCGGTCTTTGCGTGGGGTGAGCGCGGGCACAGAGCGATTACGGAAGCTGCGGCTCTCCGTTTTCATGATTCATTGAGCAAACAAGAATCGACAGAACTAGAGCGGGCTGCGGGACATTTTATTCGGGATCGTCGATACGAGCTTGCGCATCTCTCCAACATTCCCGATATCTCGTGGCGGGAGCGGGATCGATTCCCGCTTGTGGCGATGGCGGGGGATCCCAATCACTACATCAATGCCGAACACTTTTTGGGAGAGCCGCCCGCGGAAGGCACTGCCGAATATTCTGTCTATTTGAAGAAAATGGCAGAACTGCCGGCGATTTACGAAGTGCTTTTGAAGCAATATGAAGGCACACCCTCTCGATTGGATAAATCTAATAAGGCCCTTTTCATTTTTAGGGAAGTCGGAACCGCGCCATGGAGGGGGCAGCAGCTTTTTGATCTGGCCGTGGAGGCCTTGAAATGTGCTGCTCAAAAAGAGAATCCGAAAACACCGATCAAAGGACGATTTGATCTCTATTCCCAGTTGAAGCTGGAGCGAAAGGAAATGAGGTCGCTCGGAAATATCGATGCGCATCGCTATCAATGTTTTACATCCGCTGTGCGCGCGAATGATCTGGTGATGGCGACGGCGGCGCTTGGAATTCTCTCGCATTACATAGGGGATCTTGCGCAGCCCTACCACACCACGGTGGACTACGACGGGTGGCATACAGGCAATGGCGGGATTCATCGCTATTTTGAAACGGATGTAGTGGGTGCCATTGGCCCTCAGTTCGAGTTGGAAATCTTTGAGGCGGCATCTAAGGGGCTCTCTTTGAAGGAAGAGCTTTTAAAGAATACAAAATGGAAAGAAACCGCGGACGTGATCCGCGAGGAGAATGGAGTTGCGCGATTACTGCTCCTTCTTACGGCAAATTCCTATTCCAAAATTACCGAGGTGAGAGCGATCGATGATCGGTTGTCGAAGAAAAAGAGTGCCAAGTTGGCTTGGGGCGAGTCGCCTTCGATTGGCCTTAAGGGCGAGACCCCTCAGATGGAGCGATTGCCTCCCTCCGACGGAAGAGTACAGAAAGCGTTCGGCCCACTTTCGATTCAACGAATTTTACTAGGAAGCTACATTCTCTCCGAACTTTGGAAGGCGGCGTGGATTTCGGCAGGGAAACCCAATCTCAGTCGCGTGGATCCAAAAACGAAAAAATTTACGTATCTGCCGTACTCTTTTGATTTTCCATTCATCTGGCCGGTCTATGACAGACCGGCCCTGAAACGAATCATCAAAGATTTTTAGGTCGGAACGCTCCCAAATTGGGAGCGCTTTTCGCCGCCCTAATTAACTGTCAGTAGACCTCTTTTGGCTCTCCAGCTTTAATTTAGCGAGGGGCTGGGGATGCGTGTTATTGAGACTCTGAAGGAAGAGCTGGAAAAGAGAAGACGGAAGAACTCTCGCTATTCTCTTCGTGCTTTTGCAAAATCTTTAGGAATTTCATCCTCTCGACTTTCAGAATATCTATCTGGAAAGCGACGCCCCACACTCTTGGTCACCCGGCAAATAGCGCCACGCATAGGATTGGAACCGAACGACGTACGCGAACTATTAGTTACCCAGATAGACGATGTGCTCCAATCTGATCGGTCATTTCATCAATTCGAGGAAGATGAATTTCGTCTGATCGCAGATTGGGTTCATTATGCCATTTTGAGTCTGCTCGAAACTCGTCGCAGGATCACTTCTCCCGAACAAGTTGCAAATGCGTTGTCAGTGTCTACTCCTGAAGCTCGAGAGGCCTTGGATCGATTGTTACGTCTCGGCCTCGTACAAAAAAAATATGGAACATGGAAATGTACGGGAAGAGATTTCACGACAACAACTGATCAAGTTTCTTCAGCAATTCAGCGCGCGCATCGACAGTATTTGGAGCAGGCGATCTCTGCAATAAACGTGGTTGATGTAAATTCGCGAGACTTTAGCGCGGTAACCATCGCAACGACGCCAGAAAAAATGACGGAGGCCAAAAGACGAATAGAAAGATTTCGCAGAGATTTAATGCGCTTCCTTGAGAGTGGTGAGAAGACGGAAGTTTTTCGACTGCAGATTCAGCTTCTGCCAGTAACGACGGAGAGAAAATTTACGAAAAGGAGTGGAAATAAGTGAAAGCGATCATCGCACTGGGATTCTTATGGGCAGGTTTTAGCACGACTCTTCTTGCAGATGGGGGTGAAACCCGCAACGGAGGTGATTCAGCATGCAGTGAATTTAATTCGTTTGTGGCACGCATTCACATTGCCGCACTGGACATAGGGCAAATGGGATTCGATGCAGTAAACCCCAAGATTCAAGTGCATGAAATCGCAAGGGTCCGAAAAGATGGAAAGTGCTTGCCTGTTGAAGATTTGGATCGAGAAGCAAGAAGCGATCGAGAGCAAATGACGGTCTATTTGGACCGAAATAAATGGGCGGGATTGAACTTGGAACGTCGTACGAGACTCGCCGCTCACGAAGTTTCTGTTCTGCTGAGTTACGAAGGAGAGGGTGAGTATCACGTCTCGGACGAGCTCTTTCGCCTACTTTTAAAAACTCCGCTCTTTGAATCTTTAGCGCTGTCAGACATTTTGCCGGAGGGGCCGGAAATTCGATTTTCGGTCACGGATACAAAATCGTTTTTAAAGAAATCGAAAGCGAGAGTCTCTGGAATCAATGAAATTTTGCAGCACCTTCGTGCGATTGCAATCGAGGGGACTTCGGATGTCATGGGCGCAAGCGATCGTGCCATGTTGAACCTCGCCTTCCGAAGACAACGGGACGGCGTGAAGGATCTAATTGAGGGGGCTGTCTACATCGACGAATATGGAGATTCCTATCAATATCTCAACGAAGGAATTCAAATTCGTGGGTTAAAGAAGTTGGGAAGTGGCCTCTTCATTTCTCGACGAATTCAGATTAAGCCAACGACTCCCGCATCCTTAGGAAGATCTGCGCGAAAGACTTTGCCTTTAAACGCATCATTAGATGCGCAATTGGGACAAATATTTGTAAATCGAGTCTCGATATCTCCTACGACTAAGCATGATGACACGCTTTCAAGCGTTGCGCCTGCATCCTCGGCCATCGCAGTGGCCAAGGTCATCAATGCTAAATCAGGGCAGACGGGTGTAATGACAGATATTGAACCGGCGATTTTACCTATGGGTCGCTACTTCGCACATCATCCGGATTGCATCAATCCTACGGGTGACAATCTAATGCTGAATGCAGTTCAAGTGACTTGGTTCCAAGTCGACACCGTGAATGCTCTGATTGAAGGTATTAATGCCGCATCGTCTCTTTCTGGAGTGAAAGCGCGGCTTCAAAGTGGATCGACCGAGACTTTTGAACTCTACACGATTGATGGAAGAAATATTTCCTTAAAATTTGGAACGGAAAATATGAATCAGTGCTTTCCCGATCTCCCAAAAGAAAGGGAATTTCTGAAGGCGGGGGAGATAACGCTAAGATCTTCTTATCCCATTCATATCATTGGAAAGGAGTTCAAGCCGCTTCAGTTAAACGGTGAGCTTCATATTGATATCGATCCGGAGGTTAATTTGAATTCTGCCAATGTCCTTTCTCAAAAAGCATCTTTTGAGGCTCTCACCATGCTGGACCAGACGCTCACTCAGATGAATGAGATCTTAGCGGAATTATATTAAATCCTACTTCACCTGACGGAGATGATCGTGTGCGTGCTCCGTCGGGAAGGCTTCCGCAGCAGCGGCAGGATCGTAGCCCACCATGTTTGAAAGCTTGTTTCGAATCCAAACTTTGAAGCGATCAATGTAACCGAATGCCGCAGGCACGATAATCAAGCTGAGCAGTGTGGACGTGATCAAACCCCCGATGATCGCCACACCCATACTCGTGCGTTGTCTGGAGGCTTCATTTAATCCGAGTGCAATCGGAAACATCCCTGCAATCAACGCAAAGGTCGTCATCAAGATGGGGCGTAATCGCACTTTCCCCGCTTGAATCATTGCCTCGGTTCGATCCACGCCCTTTCGCATGAGCTCCGAGCCGTAATCCACGAGCAGAATGGAATTCTTCATGGCCACTCCGAGCAACATGATGCATCCGATCATCGAAAAAATATCCAGAGACTTTCCGGTGATGCAAAGCGCGTAGAAGGCTCCACAACAGGCGGGAATGACGAGCATCAACGCAAAAGGTGTGATGAATGATTCATAGAGTGACGAGAGCACGAGGAAGATAAATAAAATTCCAAGCACTGCGGCCATGAGCATGTTCACTCGAAGTTCTTCAAAATTCTCCGCTTGGCCTTGATAGCGATAGCTCATCCCTGGAGGCAGCGGGAATTCTCCGGTCGGCGAAACCATTTGATTGATTTCAGCGATCACGCCGCCAATTCCAGGACCCGCCGGAGCGATATCCGCGGAAATTTGCACATAGCGGGCCCGATCCTGGCGTCGAATCGTGGCGGGGCCTTCGTTATCCTTGGCGTTCGCCACGGAGCTCAAGCGCACGAGCGTCTGATTGATGTTGGGCACGTATGTATCTTTGAAACCGTCTTTCAAATTGCGCTGATCATCTTTAAGTCGAAGGCGAATATCATATTCCTTTCCTTCCTTGCGATATTTAGCGGGAACCACGCCTTCAATTTGAGCGCGCAATTCCTGACCCACCGTTACACTTGAAACCCCAAGTTGTTCAGCCTTTCGTTTATCGAGAACGACTTGCAGCTCCGGTTTTCCGGGGCGATAGCTGATGTCTGGATCTTTCAACGCCACGTTGTGCTTTAATTTTTCAAAGATTTTTTTTGCATAGGTTTCTACTTCTTCCAAATTGGGGCCGACGATATTTACGTTGAAGGGTCGAAGTCCTCCTCCGACGCCGTCGATGTCCTTCACCCGCGGATTGGCGTAAGAATACTCTTTCAATTGCTCTCGAATATTATCCTTAAATTGAGAGGTATTCATCTTTCGTTGCTTCGAGGGAACCAGATTGACGAAGTAGCGCGTGACGTTGGCTTCCCCTTCAGAATTCCCTACCAGCATGACCGAGCTCTCCACTTCGGGGTTGCTACGAATGATTCCATCCACTTTTTCGGCGACGGCATACATTGCGGGCAAACTCGTGCCTGCGCGTAAGTCTAATTCCACAGAGAACTCACCAAAATCCTGAGCAGGCAAAAATGTTTTCGACGTAAAATGAAGCGCCACGAACGAGCCCAAAATAAAGAGGAGGCCAGCACCCAAAGAAAGCAGTGGGTGGGGCATGATAATTTTGCGCAGCACGCGCTCATAAAAATTCGCGAGGCCATTTTGAAATCGATTGAAAGGTTCCGTGAGACGCTTTTCCGTGCGAGACCACCAAGATTTTCCGTCCCCGTGCATCGCGCCTGCGTAGTAAGCGGAGAGCATGGGTGCCATCGTAAAGGCGTCGAACAAGCTGATGATCATCGCAAAGCAAACGGTAAGTCCAAATTCTCTGAAGAATTGACCAACGACCCCGTCTAAAAATGCGATCGGGCCGAACACGGAGAGCACAGTGAG
The DNA here is from genome assembly GCA_002343335.1 of Bacteriovoracaceae bacterium UBA2394. Classification (GTDB taxonomy): domain Bacteria; phylum Bdellovibrionota; class UBA2394; order UBA2394; family UBA2394; genus UBA2394. The sequence continues at coordinate 11,966 of DDSI01000047.1, read as the reverse complement.
CGTCGTGGCGATGACGGGCAAGCTTACTTCCTTGGTTCCTTGGAGCGCTGCTTGGAAGGCATTCTTTCCCATTTCGATATAACGAAAGATATTCTCTCGAACTACGATCGCATCATCGATGACGAGTCCCACGGCCAAAGAGAGCGCGAGGAGGGTCATCAAGTTAATGCTGAAGCCCGCAAGATGCATGAGCACGCAGGCGCCGATGAGAGAATAGGGCAGCGCCAATCCAGTGATAAGAGTCGAGCGCGCGCTTCCCAGAAAGAAAAACACGACGATGATAGTCAGAATAATCCCTAGAATAATGGATTCTTCCACATCGGCCACGTTGGCGCGAATGGCTTTCGCTCCGTCGCGGACCATCATGATTTCCGCATCCGTTTTGGTGAGTTTGAATTCCGAATTCATTTTCTCAATTTGCTTCTGCACGCCATTGACTACTGCGACCGTGTTGGCACCGCTCTGACGGAACACCATGAGGAAGATGGATTTTCTTCCATTGTTGAACACCCTAGATTTTTCGTCTTCCAAGGTGTCCGTGACCTTCCCCACTTGGCCGAGAGTGACTGGCACATCATTACCGAAGAAATTCACGAGTGAGCCTTCAATATCTTGGATCGAGGTAAATTCACCGAGTGTTCGAAAGACGACCTCATTTTTGGCGTCTTCCACTTTCCCCGCGGGAATATTTTGCCCCGAGCTGGCGATTCTCTGAGCGATTCCATTCACTGAAAGTTCATAGGACTTCAACGCTTTCCGATCGAGCTCGACTCGCACTTCACGTTTGCGCCCGCCGACGATTTGCACCAAGCCCACTTGGCTGATCTGTTCGAACTTGGGCTTTAAAGTATCATTTGCGAGATCATAGAGTTCTGCAGGTGGAAGATCGGACGCGACGGCCAAAATCGCCACCGGTTGATCAGCTGGGTCCACTCGTTGAATGACAGGCTCTTTGATATCATCGGGCAGTCGAGGCTTTGCATTCGATACGCGATCGCGCACCTGTTGCTCCGCATATTTCACATCGGTCTCGAGTGTGAATTCCGCAACGACCGTGCTCACGCCTTCTTTGTTCACAGAGGTCAGATTCTTCACGCCGGAGATCGTGCTCATTTCTTCTTCGACAATTCGAGAAACTAGATTCTCTACTTCGCTGACGCCGGCGCCGGGATACGGTGTCGTAACCACCACCACCGGGAAGGTGACGTTTGGAAATAAATCTACACCCAATCTCAGGAAGGACATCGTTCCAAGAACGATAACGATGAGGGCGATACAGGTGATAAAAATAGGACGTTTTACGGATAATTCAGCGAGACTCACAGTAAAATCGAGTCTAATCCCGCAAATTGGGGACAGTATACTTAATTCAGAATCGATTTAAGTATACTGTCCCCAATTTAAAATAGATCTGGCAAGGGATTGGGGCAGTTCGCCGGGACTGCTTCGGTTGTCTTATCTAGAGTGATCACGCTATCGATCGTTCCATTCTTCTCCTGACCAGCGGTTTGTAAGGAGGAGAATTTCATCTGGGTATTGTTCCAATCGAAGTGAGCCTGATTCAAGTTTGCGACATGATAAGCATTCCAATTGAACTTGTTGCTCGTAAAAACGACGCTGCCATTCCAGTCTTGAACGACGCCGTTGCGACCGCTCGAATTTCGAAAGGTGATGCGATTGTGGTGAACGTCATTGTTCTTGGTGAGGTGCGGTCCGAAGGCGCCGCTCCCCCGCGATTGTTGAAGCACACCGATTCCATTTCCAAAATCTCCGACTTCCACAATATTTTTGTAAATCTCGGCGCTCTCTGAACTTGAAATCAAAATATTGGAACCATAGAGCCAGGATTTCCAATCCCAGCCGGCATATATTCCCTTTCCATTTCGCTTCACGATGTTATTTCGAATGACTGCGGCGTAACTGATCTCGTGAAAAATTCCCATCTCGTCATTGTCAGTGACAATGTTTCCCTCGTAGAGAGTGCCGACATTGTCATTGTCCGCCCACAGGCCGGGCCCAATATTGTGATGGACGTAATTGCATCTCAATTTCGCATTGGTGGTTTCCCAGAACTTCGTGCCGCCGGCTTCCCATCCTGCGGAGTAGGAATGCGTGTAGTTGTTGTACGCGATTTCATTTCGTTCGATCAGAAGATCGGCTCCGTAGCCAGTCACTCCAATCTGCAAATTGTGATGCACGGAATTTCCCCGCACAATAGATCGCGGACCAACGCGAATGCCCCCGCCCGCATTGTAGCGCACTTCATTTCCTTCCACGATCCACTCTACGGCGGGAGTTATGGGATTTCCGGATTGATTGTGCGCGCCGATCGCTCCGTGCTGAGCGGGATCGGCATATTTTTCGACAATCAAATTTCTAATAGTCACTTTGCTGGCAGAACCCGCGAAGGCATAGCGGGTGGAATTTTCGCCACTTAAAATGGTGATCAACTTTCCAGATGAATCTTTCTCGCCGATAAAAATCTGACCTTTCTTAGGAATGATCATCTGATTTTTGTGCGTGCCCGCTTTCAAGATGAAGGTCGTGCCTTCTGCTTTCGATGCCACAATTTCCGCGAGGTTATCGTCAGGTTTCAAGACCACACCGACGATCGGAGTCGTAGTTGGAGGATTGGTAACCGGCGGGGGTGTCGCCGGTAGCGGAGTTTGTGATGCTTCTACCGTAGGCTCGGCGGAGTCCGGCTCATCTTCGACGATGGGATCCTCGCTCTTCGGGGAGATCGTCTCCATCTGGCACGACATGAGAAATAAAGTGGGGAGAATTAAAAACAGCGGTTTCGACATACAGACCGTCCTCGAAAACCGCATAAGCCATCCTTATATTAAGCAATAAGTGGACCGGTTACCGACGCTGTAAACGCTCAAGATGCTTTAGGATTTCAAATCGCGTGGAAACCGCTCAGGCAAAATCGCCACAACCTAAAGAGAAAGTGCGGCAAGTTCGGGGGCAAAGTAAGTGACGATGAGATCAGCACCCGCTCGGCGAATCGAGACGGCGGATTCCTGCATGGCTCGAGTGCGGTCAAAGAGACCGTTCTTCGCGCCAAGTTCAATCATCGCGCACTCACCGCTCACTTGATAGGCGGCGACGGGTACAGCAGCCTTCGCTTTGAAATCCGCGATCACGTCCAAATACCAGGAAGCCGGTTTCACCATGACAATGTCTGCGCCTTCACGCACATCGATTTCTAGCTCACGAAGGGCCTCGCGGCGATTGGTAGGATTCATTTGATAAGTCTTTTTATCCCCCTGCACTTGTGCAGCGAGCGTCTCACGGAAGGGGCCGTAAAGCGCAGACGCATATTTTGCCGTGTAAGCGAGAATCGCCACTTCTTCTGCACTATCGACATCCAATGCCTTTCGAATCGCTTGAATTCGTCCATCCATCATGTCAGACGGGGCAACCATTTGCGCTCCCGCTTTGGCATGAAGTGCGCTCATCTGGCAAAGCACTTCCACCGTGGCATCGTTTAAGATTTTATTTTTTTCAAAAAGTCCGTCGTGCCCATGATCGGTGTAGGGATCGAGTGCGATATCCGTGGCTACGACCACATCCGGCGCGATATTGCGAATTTCTTTAATCGCGCGTACCACAGCACCGTCGGCGTTCAAGGCTTCTGAGCCCTTCGCATCTTTTTTCGAAGTAACGCCAAACAAAACGACGAGTGGAATTCCCTTCGAGGTCACATCTTCTTTCAGGCATGGGGCCAATTTATCCACAGAGAGTGTTCGAATGCCGGGAACTTGCGCGTGACGAGAATCCACTCCTTTTCCCTCCGCAATAAAAAGAGGATAGCCCAGGTGCTTCGGTAGCAAATCGGTTTCGCTCACCATATCGCGAATGGTTTGCGAAGCACGAAGTCGGCGCGGACGCTCTTTCAACTTCATCCCTTCACCACAAAATTATAGAGTTTCTTCGGCACAAAAATTTCTTTCACGATGGCAGTTTGAAGATAAGGCGCGACCTTTGGATTTTCAAAGGCCAATTTTCGCACGTCGGCTTGCAGAGCGTCGGGTGCGGCCTTCACCGTTCCGCGCAGTTTTCCATTTACCTGAATCGCAAATTCAATGGAGTCCTCTATTAAGTACTGAGGGTTCACCTTCGGCCACGGCACAAGGGCCACCGAGGGTTTGTGCCCAAACAGTTCCCACATCTCTTCACACGCATGCGGCGCAAATGGCGCAAGCAATTGCAAAAAGAGCTCCGCCATGGGTTTTGCCATGTCGGCCTGCTCGCTCATAAAATTGTGACAGATCATGAGCTGAGAGATCGCGGTGTTAAAGGAAAGCGCTTCGATGTCTTTCGAAACTTTATCGATGGTCTGGTGAATCATTTTCAATTCTGCATCATTCATGTCGCGCTGAGCGATTTTTGGTTCATGAATGAATGTGCGCCACACCCGATTTAAAAATCGATACACGCCGTCAATGTTCGATGTCGACCAAGGCTTCACCTTTTCAAGCGGTCCCATGAACATCTCATACATTCGAAAGGAATCGGCGCCATACTTGGCAATGATCTCGTCCGGGTTCACCACATTGCCACGAGACTTACTCATTTTCTCGCCGTCTTCGCCGAGAATAAGGCCTTGGTTCACCAATTTTTGAAAGGGCTCTTTCGTACTCAAAATTCCAAGGTCATAAAATACTTTGTGCCAGAAACGCGCATAGAGAAGGTGAAGCACCGCGTGTTCCACGCCTCCCACATATAAATCGACGGGCATAAAATATTTTTCAATTTCTTTGCCCCATGCTGCTTTGTCATTTTTAGGATCCAAATAGCGAAGGTAATACCAACAGGAACCCGCCCACTGCGGCATTGTGTTCGTCTCTCGTCGGGCAGGCTTGCCCGTTTTAGAATCTGTAATATTTACCCACTCCGTGATCGTCGCGAGAGGGCTCTCTCCGGTGCCACTGGGTTCATACTTCTCCACATTCGGAAGTAAAACGGGAAGTTCATCCTCATCGAGCACTCGATAAGTTCCATCTTCAAAATGCACGATCGGAAAGGGCTCTCCCCAATAACGCTGCCGAGAAAAGATCCAATCGCGGAGCTTGTAGGTGACGGTGGCTTTGCCTAGGCCGAGTTTCTCAAGTTCTGCGCAAATCTTTTTTTTGGCATCCGCAATCTTCATGCCATTGATAAATTCGGAATTGATGTGAGCCGCATCTTCAGTGAAAGGGAGTTCCTCTGCTTCCAAAACTTTAACAATCGGCAGCTTATATTTTTGCGCGAATTCAAAATCCCTTTCATCATGAGCGGGCACCGACATAAGCGCTCCCGTGCCATAGTGCGCTAGCACATAATCCGCAATCCAGATCGGCAACTCTTTTTTGGTAAAAGGATGTATCGCATAGGCTCCAATGAATTCACCGGATTTATCCTTCGCTAGATCCGTGCGATCTAAATCGGATTTGGCCGCCGCTTTTTCTCGATACGCCGTTACCGCCACTTTGCGATCCGAGGTCGTGAGTTTTTCCACAAGCGGATGTTCAGGAGCAAGCACCACGAAGGTGGAACCAAAAAGCGTGTCCGGTCGGGTCGTGAAAACTTTAATGCGCTGACCCACATGGCCTTTCACATCAAATTCGATATCAGCACCTTCGGATTTTCCAATCCAATGGCGTTGCATCTCCTTAATGTTCTCCGGCCAGTCGAGTCCTTCTAAATCTTCAAGCAATCGATCGGCATAGGCTGTGATCTTAAGCATCCACTGCCGCATGTTTTTTCGAACGACCGGATGTCCGCCAATTTCGGATTTTCCATCCACAACTTCTTCATTGGCGAGCACGGCTTTCAATTCTGGACACCAATTCACGGGCGTGTCGGCCATGTAGGCGAGCCCCTTTTTATGAAGTTGAATAAAGAGCCACTGCGTCCAGCGATAATATTTGGGATCGGTCGTATCGACTTCGCGGTCCCAATCGTAAGCAAAGCCGAATGTCTTTAATTGTCGTCGAAAAGTTTGAATGTTGGCTTCCGTCGTTACACGCGGATGGGTTCCCGTTTTGATCGCATAGTTTTCAGCCGGTAAGCCGAAGGCATCGAAGCCCATCGGATGTAAAACATTAAAGCCCTTCGCAAACTTGTATCTCGCAACGATGTCGGTGGCGGTGTAACCCTCGGGATGCCCTACGTGGAGCCCCGCGCCTGAGGGGTAGGGGAACATATCAAGCACGTAGTACTTGGGTTTAGAAGGATCGAAGTTCGTACGAAATGTTTTGGCCTTCTCCCAATGGGCCTGCCATTTCGGTTCTATGCTGGCGGGGTTGTAATGCATCGGACGAGCGTACCATCGTAAAATCATTGCTCGAAGCGTCTTCTTCGACTGAACTTGAGACATGACGACAATTTTTGAAAAGATCGTAAAAGGCGAAATTCCAAGCTTCAAAGTCTGGGAAGATGCCGATCATCTTGCGTTTTTGGATATTCGGCCCTTGGCCCCCGGCCATACCCTCGTCATTCCCAAAAAGGCAATCGACCCTCTATTTTCTATGGATGATATTTCTTACCAAAAGCTCTTAATGGCGGCCAAAAAGGTGGCCGACCTTCTAAAGCAAAAAATTGAATGTAAACGCGTGTGCATGGCGGTCGTGGGCTTCGAAGTTCCCCATGCTCACATCCATCTCATTCCCACCAGGTCCATGATGGATTTTCCCTGGCCCGCTGGACAGGCCACCTCTGAAGGGGAGCTGCAATCTGTTCAAAAGAAGATCGCGGGATAGGGGAGGGTCAAAGAGGGATGATTCTCTTTCGAATCGATTTTGCAGTTTCAACGGGAATGGGCCACTTTGTGCGCTGCTTGAGTATTGCGCTGCAATTGGGTCCTGAGAAGGCGGCCTTCATCGTGGAGCGGAAGCCCGCTCAAATGATTCCCGAGGCTAAACCTTTCCAATTTTTTGAAACTCTTTCGAACAATGCTGCCGATACCGATGCGCAAATGACCGGAGAGTTTATTCGATCGACGGATGCAAAGCTGTTAGTCGTCGATTCCTATCAAATGGCCCCAAACTATTATCAGAGATTGAAAGACTCTCATCCTAATCTCGCTCTATTTGCGGTCGATGACTTCGGAGAAAAGAAAAATTTGCCTCTAGATGGGGTTCTCAGCTTCGGTTGGTGCACGGACCCCTCGCGCTACGCTTCTCAGGTGTTGAAAAATTCTGCGGTGGGCATTGAATATTCCCCTATTCGAAATGATTTTCTTTCCTTTCGTCGCGAACAGAGAAACTACGATCAAGTAAATCGCATGTTGGTGACGATGGGAGGCAGCGATCCGAAGCATTGGGGATTGAAGATTCTGCCCTTTCTCGAAAGGGTTTCGAATCTTCCGCCGACTACGATCGTAACAGGACCACTTTTTGAAAAACAAAAGGAGTTGGAAGAGGCGATTGCCCATAGCCCGCTAAAACCCCGCCTTAATTTGGAATCACGTTCACCCCAGATTGCAAAATTGATGAGTGAGGCCGACCTTATTCTTGTTGCGTCGGGAACGACTTGCACGGAGGTTGCATTCCTTGGGACACCCATGATTGCCTTTCCCACGGTCGACAATCAGGAGCCGATTGCCATTTCGATTGAGAGGTTGCGATGTGGGTGGGCGCTTCCACCTGCACATCGGCTGGAAGAGACGGATTTTCTAAGAACGCTTAACGAAGCTCTTCAATCTCCAAAAATACGCGAAGAATTTGCAATCAATGCCAAAAATTTGGTGGATGGCAAGGGTGCACGTCGACTCGGAGCGTTTCTATCGATTAGGTCTCAGTAAGGCTCGAAGGATTCCAACTGACTTTGAAATCGAGTGAGAATTCGCGAAATGCTGGGAAATTTCCACCAGCGCGATGACATTTCGACTTCCATCGGAGCTGTTTCAGTGCTTCTCCAAACGACTTCCAAAGGCATTCGTGTCGCTTCAAAGGGGTACTGGCCAAAGTTCCCAAAAAAATAAAGTCCTCCAAGTTCACCTTCCCCTTTGCCAAGAAAAGTGATCGTTGCTTCCACGTCTCCATTAGCCGCATAAAATTCCTGATTCGCGTAGAGATCTTCTGTAATGGAATCAAATTGAGAGCTTAAAATCTTGGCACCCACAATGAGTTTCGATTCGAATTTCCAAATGAGCGCAATCTTCAAGCCTTCTTGTTCGATTACCCATTGCTGGAGATCGTGACCTGATGGGATTGAACGGGGCAATTGGTAGCCATTGGGAAATGCGGAGAACGGTGTGGAGGGCCATTCGCTCGTAAGCGCATCCTTGTCTGCTCGAAGGGAAGCCATCAATTCACTCTTCTGCAATTCTTCGTTCCAAATAATTTTCACCGATCCTAGCGTTCCAAAGGGAATTTCTTTGTTCACTTTCACTTGATATTCCTGGACGAGTGGAAAACGAATGCTCGCCGTTTGTTGCGTGAAATTTACAAAGAAAATGGCATCGTCGGCGATGCTGTCATTTTTAGGATCGCATCCGGTAAGAGCAAAAGTGCCCAACAGAGATAAAATTGCGAGAACTCTAGAAGCGTGCATGACCTCTTCATACTAACGTCTTTTTTTAAAGAAATCCTGAAGGAGTGACTTAGCATTCTGCGTTAATTCAGAATCTGGATAACACTGCTGAGAAATTTTCGAATACGCGGGACCATCCGCGCCAAATTTTCCAGATGGTAAAAGAAAATGAATCGTCTTCACTCTGGTCAGGCGGGCCGCCGTTTGACACATCAAGCAAGGCTCAAGCGTTACGTAGAGTTCGGCGCCAGTCAGGTATTTGGTTCCGAGAAGCTTTGAAGCCTTCTGAAAGCACACCATTTCAGCATGCCAAAGAAACGATTGGCGTCTTTCGGTTCTGTTATACGCTTTGGCGATAATTTTTCCCTCGTGAACAAGAACAGCCCCGATGGGAACTTCGCCCCTTTGACCCGCGCGCTTGGCAAGAGTGNNCTTGAAAAAAATATCTTTCGTATCACTTCGCATTGATACGAGACCAATCAATGGGAGTGGTTTGATATTTCTGAGTTAAGATCGTGTTCACCTTTGAGAAGTGTTGGCATCCAAAAAACCCATTGTGGGCGGAGAGTGGGGAGGGATGGGCGGCCGCTAGTATCGTGTGTCTCGCCGCATTGATAAGTTCCTTTTTCTTCTGAGCTGCCGCTCCCCACAAAAGAAATACGATGGGGTCATTTCGATCGCTCAAGAGTGAAATGATTCTATCGGTGAAAGTTTCCCATCCTTGATTTCGGTGGGAAAAGGCCTCATTCGCTCGCACTGTGAGAACCGTGTTCAATAAAAACACGCCTTGCTCTGCCCAGCCCGTGAGCTCCGAACTCTTTCGGTCCCATTTAAAATCAGCAATGTCCTTTTCCATCTCTTTGAAGATATTTCCAAGACTGGGAGGTTTAGGTGAAAGAGAATCCGGCACGGCAAAGCAGAGTCCAATGGCTTGATGGGCGCCGTGATAGGGATCTTGGCCCAAAATCACCACTCGCACATCGTGGTAATCGATCATTTGAAGTGCACGAAGTACTTTCTCCCGCGGGGGATAAATTTTTCGTTTCGACCCATACTCCGTCTTCAAAAACTGGGTCAGCAATTTGAAGTAAGGCTTGTGCGCTTCGTCCTGCAATATGTTTCGCCATCCCGCCGGGAGATTTTCGGGGAATCGCTTCTGTGTCTGTGATTCAATTTCGGGAGCTTTTTCAGCGGGAGATCTCATAACGCGATCCAGTAACTTCTTTCTGAAAAAATAAATTTGGTGGAGTTGGGCGGGATCGAACCGCCGACCTCGTCGTTGCGAACGACGCGCTCTCCCAACTGAGCTACAACCCCTTATGGTGACGTTGCAGCCAATCTTCTAAACAATAAATTTCCGAAATTCCAGCACTATGACGCAAGGGCGTCAGACCCACTGTGACGACACAGGAGGATCATGACGCCCGAGCGAAACACCAGGAAAATAGAGGCTCGGGGGGAAAAATGCGCCAAAATACTTTGCTCGTGGGGAGCCAATCTCGCTCTCTTATCGCTTCATTATTTGTTTCACTTCTTGTTTTAACTTCAACTTTTCACTCAGACGCCACAGCTTCAACTTCGGCCACAAAAAAATGGACGATCATGGTGTTCTTAAATGCTGACAATAATCTCGAATCCTACGGTTATGAAGATCTTAAAGAAATGGCCAAGATTGGATCGACCGACGAGGTCGATGTGGTTGTGCAATTCGATTGGATCAAGACCAAAGGCACCAAGCGAATCTATATTGAAAAGGGAAATGAAAAAGTCGTCGAAGAGATGGAAGAACAGGACATGGGCGACGAAAAAGTTTTCACGGACTTCGTCGATTGGGGAATGAAGAACTATCCAGCAGAAAAATATGTCGTGGTGATGTGGAACCATGGTGCGGGTTGGTCGAAGTCGGCTAAAGCAAATGTTGTGAAGAGTATTTCCTACGACGATACGTCGGGAAATCATATGTCTACGAATGAATTGCAAATCGGTTTAGAAGCCCTCGTTGCGACTTCTGGAAAGAAGATTGACGTCCTTTCCTTCGATGCTTGCCTGATGGCGATGGCAGAGGTTGCAGATTCTCTGACTGGAGTGGCGGATTATATGGTTGCTTCAGAGGAAGTCATTCCTGGCGATGGCTATGCTTATGATGATTGGTTCAAAGCCTTCATGACTGCTTCGAACGGAAAGGAATTGGATTTTTCTACTGAAAAACTTCTGAAAGACATGGTCGAGTCCTACGGAAAATCCTACAGCGGTGGTTCGCAAGGAACTCGATCGATCACATTGTCAGCCTTTGATTTAAGCAAGATGGAATCTTTGAAAGCCTCGATCAATGCATGGGTGAGTGGAGTGAATAAATCCACTGTTCTCACAAAGGAAATGCTGAAGGAGGCCGCAAAGAGCGCTCAAGCGTACTATGATTCCGATTATCGAGATCTTGCGAGCTACATGAAAAATATTAAGGACAAAGTGATGTCGATGGATCCTTCTTGGATTGTGGAAGATGAAAGCCTCGTGACTTTGACGGACAATGTTTTGAACGCTGCGGACGATGTCGTCATGGAAAATTATGCGAGCTCGTCTTTGAAGAAATCCGAAGGTTTGGCGATTCATCTACCTGCGGGATATTATGGCAGCTCGAACTGGACGAAATCTTCGAAACGTCGCGATGCTTATATGAATATTAGCTGGGGAAAGACCTCCACATGGGTGGAGCATCTCGATTACGTCTTCTTCGCCAACTAGTTTTGATTCGTCCGTAGTTCCCTGCCGAAGCGGAGCGAGGCCAAAGATAAAAAAAAGCCTCCGCGGGATCCGCGGAGGCTTTAAACATTCTGGGCGACTTGGGGAGGGGATAAAGGGTTTTAAGGGTTTAGCCGCCTCAGAAACTTTTAAACTTGAACTCAATATAGTCCGGATTTTTTTTGTCTCAATAAAAAAATATGTGATTTTGTGAGTGATTTTCGGCACTTGGTAAATTTTACACGGTCGGAAATGACTAACTTTCGTCCCCGTAATTTCACAGCAATTTTAAGTAAATTCGCCTGTAAAAATTACACAAGGCTCTTCCCACCTTGGTGCCCCACTTGCGACTAAACGCTCGATTTATATTTTGCCAGCTTGTTGTGGAGGGTCTTCAAAGAAATATCGAGCATCTTCGCAGCCTTGGTTTTATTTCCGTCCACGAAAGCGATGGTGTGAAAGAGAAACTGCTTTTCAACATCTTCCATGGTTTGTCGCAACCGAAATTCTACTACGGGCGCTTTGTGCGCTTTCGAAGTGAGAGTTTCAGGCAAATCATCGACGTCGATATATTCTTCGCTACACACTACGACCGCTCGTTCGATGACATTTTTCAATTCACGCACATTGCCCGGCCACGTGTATTTTTTGAGAAGGCTGAGAGCTTCTTTCGAAAATCCACTGATGTTGCGATCATTTTTTAAATT
>DDSI01000170.1 GCA_002343335.1 Bacteriovoracaceae bacterium UBA2394 | reverse complement strand
AGGGTTCGAGTCCCTTCGGCCCCGCCACTTTTAAATGGGTTTTAAGCCATTTAAAAGCCAAAATGAAAATTTCCAAAAATTAGAAAATTTTAAAAAGGGTCCACCGAGGGTCCACCAGAACACAAAATTGACCTCAATCGACCGAAAGAGAACGAAACTTCGGAAATCGGACTTCACCACGTTGTTGATTGTTAGATTTTTTATAATGGGTGCTTTCATCCCTAAAATAAGGTTCTGAAAGGACTTGTCATTTTCTCATTTATCCATTTCGATCAACTCCGAACTAGGAGTCGTAGTTCAGTTGGTTAGAACGCCTGCCTGTCACGCAGGAGGTCGAGGGTTCGAGTCCCTTCGGCCCCGTTTGTTTAAACCCGTTTATACGCCGTATAAACGGGTTTTATTTTTTTGACCGTTTGAAAATTTTTGAGCGCGCGTCACTTTCGCGTAACCCAGCTCTTCAGATCGAATGTCATTCGCCGAAAAGAGTTAAGGATCTGCAGCTCGGATCTGCTGATCCAGATTTTGGATTCGCTGCACGCCATCATTCTGGGACAGAATTTGCTTGAGAGATCCCGCGTCGTCCTCGTCGTAGATGTCGCCCACTATCTGTTCGAAGATATCTTGCATTGTTACAATTCCTAAAATTTGAGGCCCTTCGTAAACCACTGCCATTTGATTCTTTCGGCCCTGCAGTGTCTTTAGTGCTTGAAAAAGAGTTGCATTTTGTTGGATGCGCGCCACTCGTCGAACGAGCGATTGCCACGTCTTTTCGCCAGCTACGAGGGCGGCCATAAAATCTCGACTGCTTAAGATTCCTTCGAGTTTACCGTCGCGAAGCACTGGAATTCGAGTATGATTACTCGAAGCAATTACTTTGGCCACTTCCTCGAAACAAGTATTCCAGTCGATCCAGATCACATCTTTCCAGGGTAAGTAGATCTCTTGGATTCGCCTTCGTTCAAGCGCTACGGCGTTCAAAACGAGATGGCGATGGGGATCGGGAAGGGCTTCGAGATCGAATTCAGCATCGTCTTCCTTATGCAACCTCCAGGATTTCACTCTAAAGAAGGCGTGCACAAATGTTCGTGTGGACCATTCTAGAAAATTGACGAGTGGGCGAAGGGATACTTCGAGTAACCACAGTACGTGAGATGTCCAAGTGGCAACCCATAAGGGATGTCGCAAGGCCAGCACTTTGGGTACTAATTCTCCAAAGACGACATCAGCATAGGTAAAACCTACGACCACCACAGCGACCGAGAAGAGCTGTGCCACGAACGGGTTCATGCTCAAGTGCTCCACCAACCATGGGGACAAATACTTTGCGGTTCCAATGAATCCTACGGCAGCCGCTATCGCACTGATGAAGGATTCTCCAAGTTGAATGACCGAGAGTGTTCTTTCAGGATTTTCACGTAGACGTTTTAGGAGTCTTGCCCTCGAACTTCCTGATTTTGCCAGCATTCGAATTTGGCTTCGTCGTGCAGTCACAAAGGCGATCTCAGCCGCTGAGAGAAACCCGCTTAAAATGATGCAAAAAAGGACAATTAAAAACGTCATTTGGCGTCCTCATCTCACCTCCAACTACTCGGTCGAGAGAGTTCGACCGAGTAGTAGAGAGGAGGGGGAAGATGGTTTGAAATTTTTTTAAGCCGCCCGAGGTGAGCTTTGATTAGAGGATCCCCACTTCTTCGGCATATAATCCCCTAAGCGGACGAAGCGATTATCTTCGTCAGAGGGGTGTAGAAACCAAAGAGGATCCGCAAAGTCTGAATGCGAGAGAGCCTCTTCGGCCCGAGAATCGAGGTCTTCGTCTCGGTCGTAAAAATAGACATCGTCCTCCGTAAAGGAAGACTTGAATAGCTGTTCAGGATTTTTAAGTGCCATATCAATATCTCCTCCTTGGGGTGAAAATTAGGGCGGCACTTGGGGACGTCAAGTCCCCCCCTAGGGCCGGCTTTAAATCGACGCGAAATGTCTAAAATTTTATTTGGGGCAGCCTTGACAGTAAAAAAAGCGAAATTATTTATTTTTACGAGTTTAATGAGACCTTCGGATCTGCCCCAGAGGGTTTCGAAAAAAATGATTTGGGAAGAAAAATTTATATAAAGGAGGAAACTATGAAAAATTTAGTCAGATGGCCGAATTACCAAGATTCCTTCTTGGGACTCTCAAGGCTTCAACGCGACATTGACCGAATGTTTGATGACTTCTTGAGTCCCGGGCGAATGTGGCTGCAAGAGACGGATTTGACCCCCACCTTTAATCCGGCTTGCGACGTTCAAGAGACCGATTCTCACTATGTGGTGAGTTTCGATGTTCCCGGAATTTCAAAGGATAACCTTAAAATTGAAGTGGTTGACGGGATGCTGACCGTTTCGGGTGAAAAGAGGACTGAAAAGGCTCAAGGAAAGGCCGCGTCTCATTTACTTGAACGATCGTATGGTCAGTTTAAGCGCACTTTTTCACTTCCCTCCCACATCGATGCGGAAAAAATAGAGGCTAACTATGAGGATGGAGTGCTGACGATCAGCCTAGCGAAAGCAGAATCCGCAAAACCCCGAGAAATTAAGATCGGCGAAGGCAAGCCGTCCATCTTTAAACGTTTGGCGAATACTGTAACAAACGAATCAAATTCAAAACAGGAGGTGAATAAGCAACGAGCTGCTTAATCATCAAACAAATACGCCATTATAAGAGACCGACTGTCTCTGTAAGTCGCCAAAAGGCGACGTTTCTTCCTCGGAATGAGGGCTCTTACCCTCATTCCGAATTGAAAATTCACTGAAGGAGGTTTTTTATGAAATCGATGTTATTAGGATTTGTAACATTAGTTTCGTTAACGCTTTCCACCTCAGCGGTTGCTGAGTCCAGTGATGCCGGCAAAGAGGTTGCCGCCAAAATCCTAGAATACCTTGAATCGAAGGATTATTTTTACAATCAGGACTATATGGGCGTTCAANNCGGGCGGATGATGTTTTGACCTGGATCGAATCAAACCTAGTGAGTCACCCTTCAGCCTGTTTGCCAAAGGACTCGTCTGGGGTTTGAGGTGAGCGACTGATCTTGTTGCGGAGCGGACCCTCTGGGCGGCTACTGCCCAATGTATTCAAACAATCGTTCGAACGCGCGTCAGTTTCGCGTCACTCAGGGTACGAAATCTGCCGAAATCAACCGAAGTGGACCGAACTCAAGAAGCGGAAATCTGCTTCTCAGTTTTTGTTTAAGTTCGATTAAAACGAATGATCAAAGCCTATAGTAAGCCTTTAAAATCATTCGAAGTTTTTGCTCTCGTGGAATTTTTTCGATTCGATTTTTGCTGAAATTCTCAAAACGGCCTGTCACGCATGGACTGAAGCCGAGCGAATAGCGAGGGTTCAGCTACCCAATGTCATGGCTCAGTTTGAATTGTCGTCGGAAGCGTATCTCGGAATTTTGGAGGGCGAGTCCCATCGGCCCCGCCATTTCACATATCCCGATATTTTTTCCTCCGCTGTGACACTCACCCAAACCCACCCTCAGTTTTTTAATTCGTGTACTTGGCAACACTTAGGTACGTAAGTGCGAATTGCATCAACAGCATGCCTCACCTTTTGCATAAATTCCTTTTCACTCGTGATTTGATGATATTGAGGATGCTGCTGCCAAATCTTTCCGATTATCTCGTCGATTCTTGCGGCTTGTTCAGCTGATTCTACTCGCACTGGATTCTGGTGATTAAATCCCAGCTCTGCAGAGGGTGTCCTCAAGTGAATAACCGCTTCGTATCGCTCAAGCTCGGCTCTGAAACTTGTTTTCAGAGAATCAAAATATGAACTTTCGCTACCGATCCAATAAGCAAGACCATCCAACGTTCCGCGATCACAAAGCACAACCGCAGATTTTTTCTCTTCCAAAACGATTTGTTCGAGTTCTCGTTGGACATGATAAATAGCCCGTTGAGCTCCTTTCTATGAAACATCCGATTCTCCCCGAATGAATCCCCCTGAAAATAAAATGCTGGCAGACTCCGGCAAGACTAGAATGTGTTCACAAAATGATTTTCTAATGAGCTCGAGAACGGCGGTTTTCCCAGCTCCTGGGCCGCCCGTAAGCACGACAAGTCTCGGTGAATGCAAGCTCAACTCGCATTCGCAAATTTTTTGACCGTTCAAAGGAGTGCATTCCATAAATTAAAGGTTAATTCTCCTCAATCTCAGTGCATTCACAACTACCGATACCGAGCTAAGTGCCATCGCCAAACTCGCAAAGATCGGACTAAGTAAAGTTCCGAAAAAAGGATAAAGGACTCCCGCAGCAATCGGCACTCCAAGTGCATTGTAAACGAACGCAAAAAATAAGTTCTGTCGAATATTACTCATCGTGCCGCGGCTCAGCTGAATTGCTTTAGCGATTCCTCTCAAGTCGCCTTTCACGAGTGTCACGCCAGCACTCTCCATCGCAATGTCTGTTCCCGTTCCCATAGCAACCCCGACTTGAGCTTGAGAAAGTGCGGGAGCATCATTGATGCCATCTCCAGCCATTGCAACGATTCGCCCTTGAGTTTGATACTTTTTAATTACTTCAGTTTTTTGTTCTGGGAGTACTTCCGCAATGACTTCATCGATATTAAGTTTTTTTGCAACCGCTTCGGCAGTGGTCCGACTGTCTCCAGTGAGCATCACGAGCTTCACATTGTTCTTATGAAGGAGTTCAATTGCTTCCGGTGTGGAACTCTTAATTGGATCAGCTACACCAAGAAGTCCCGCAAGCTTCCCATCAATCGCAACGAACATGACTGTCTGACCGTCTTTTCTAAGCGAGTCGGCTTTTGCAGGGATATCACCGAGTTCAATTTTTTGATCTTCTAGGAGACGTTTATTTCCAATAACCACTTTCCTCCCTTCGACCAATCCCTCGACACCTTTACCTGTGATCGATCGAAACCCTTCGCTCTTTACGAGCGGGATACTGCGATCTTTTGCGCCATCGACAATTGCTTTTGAAAGCGGATGTTCGCTCCCTTGCTCAAGACTTCCCGCCAGTCGTAAGAAATCGTTCTCAGAAAAACTAATCGCGGAAACGGAGACAAGCTTTGGATGCCCTTCCGTTAGCGTACCCGTCTTATCGACGACAAGAGTATCCACTTTCTGGAATGTTTCGAGAGCCTCAGCATTTTTGATGAGAATTCCTGACGTCGCTCCTCGCCCGATTCCCACCATGATGGACATCGGTGTAGCGAGACCGACCGCGCACGGACATGCAATGATGAGAACTGCTACCGCATTCACAATTCCGTAGACGAATGAAGGCTCTGGTCCAAAGCTCCACCATAAAATGAAAGTAAGAATGGCAACTCCAACAACAGTGGGGACGAAATAGGC
>DDSI01000117.1 GCA_002343335.1 Bacteriovoracaceae bacterium UBA2394 | reverse complement strand
TTTCATAGCCGGGTTGAACGTGGCCGGTCATACTCCAATAACTCCACTGATGCATGTTCACGAAGGGATTTCGAGTGCCATCGACTTCCGTGCGATAAGCGAGAGATAGGCCGCCTTCCCCTATCCGAAAATCTGACGGGATAACTGGTGTCTTACCGCGAATTTGTCGAATCCATGGATCAATCATCAAGTCGGCCATATCTTGATAAAATACGTCGTGGATCTTAAGTGGGTTCGTCGAGAATTCAATCCATAGATTTTGCGAATGAGGAGCCAGTAGAAAAATTCCCTCATGAATCAATGCTTCGTGAATCAATCTCGCCGTAGCGCCATTGAGTTCATTGAGGTTATGCTCAGGAAGTAAATTAAAATTATAGGAAGTCATTTCAGCAAATGGCATTCCCATAACACCGCTATTGCCGGGACGATGGATAACGTGATGCTCTGCCGAATCTACCATGCGAATGAAAGCATGAAGAGGAAGAGTCCAGGTGTCTTTTCTCAGACCCTTTGTAGGAGTCGCGCTTCGAACGAGAAATCCATCGTCGATATTCTTGTCTTCATCAATCAACGCTGCTCCGAATGTTTCAGGCAGTGTATTCACATTCGTGTTTCGTAGCAAATCCGAGCCCGCCACACTTCCTTCCACATAAAGAGAATGCACATGCCGATCTCCTTTCACGTCACTCAGTTTTAAGAAGAAAGGGCGAAGCGCCTCGCCGTCTTTGCTCTCAACGACAAAAGTCTTGGTAGAAGACATCCGAGTGCCTCGAAAAAATCCACTCGGCTTTCCGAACCGCGCTATCAATTTGTTCTTTAGACCCCGTGCATTCGTCGGATGAACGGGAAAGGCGACTCGGCTATCGGATCCGACGATTGATTCGAGCGCTTCTTGATCTTCAGTTCGAATGTATTTCGACCACTGCGTTTCAAGATCCTCAAATGGGATGAGAAAGTAAGGAATCGAAACGGCCGTAGGAGAATCGTTGGTATCTCCCGGAAAATTAAAAGTAGCCGTCGTGCTGGTTAAACTTGGAATGGAAATATTATCAAAAATGGAGCGTAGGCGATCTTGCTGCGCTTGCGCTGAAGTTGTCGCCAAGAAGGCGAAAACCCCCAGTAAAATCAAACTGAGTTTATCCACACGAAGCCCCATTCACTGTCCAAACAATGCAAAACCTGCGCCATTCCTACGGGAGCTAGAGCGCGCAAATTGAGACCTCTTTGCGCACCGAGGTCGCAAATTGGGGTTAAAGCGTCCCAGGCAGAAATGTCTCAGTCGCTTGTATTCGCCTTTAAAGGACCTCTCCCCTCCTCATTCACTTTCACCATTTCGGCATGCTTCTTGGAGTGTGTATGGGTGGTTGGACGGTACCTGCTCTCTTTGAATTGTTTTTGGAGGTACCCCGTAATGCGAAACATTCCACTGATCCTTCTCTCTCTGACCGCTCTTTCTTTAACTTCAACCCCATCGACCGCCGCAGTGGTTTCCAAGCTTCAGATTAAATGCAAAGCCAATCGCACCAGCGGCGTCGTACCCTTTGCGATGACGCTCGACTGTTCGGATACGAAAGTTCCTGGATGGTCAAAGTCCAAAGTATTTAGTTCACTCAAATTTTATGCTGATTTTGGCGATCATTCCGTAACGGCCATGGAAAGAATGGGCCATGGATCACTGCGGCCTGTGAAAGCCATGCGCGACATCAATGCCATTTCCAATTTTGTTTACGAAACGCCCGGCGAATACACCGTCAAAATTTGGGTGCGTAAAAGCAAAAATGAAGGATGGTCGCGACCCTACTCCTTCATCGTGACGGCATTTAACCCTTACCATCCGAAACAAGGAATTCCCGTTTCAAAAAGTGCCTGCATCTCTCAAGACGGCAGCTTTGCAAAATGTCCCGCGGGTTTTAAGCGCATCCAACTTTCGGGTCTCGAGACCATTTCAAAAGAAGTCAATTTAGCTGGAACGGGCTCTTCGGTCCGAGACGTGCGCGCATTTGGAGAACAGGTCACACAACTTCTAAGGAGCGGGTATCGACGCCTTCATTTCCAAGCTGGAAAAAAATGGTTCACACAGACTCCCGTCATTATTTCCAACATGAATCGCGTACGCTTGGACACTTATGGGGATTACCGCCGACTAGGACTTCCGACGATACACTTCAATTCTCATCCCGACACCGTCGTGAAGAAGTCGATCTTTGAATCGATTGTCACTGTGGATAATGCTTCCGACGTATCGATCACGCGCCTGAAGATCACAGCCCATGATGATCATCCTAAAGGTAAACCGAATGGTTTTGAAGTTCGAGGCAACTCTCCCAATGCGCTCCTTCTTCAAAATCAAATCGATCGCGTGCACCTGGGAGTAAAGAGCATGGAGCCAACTCGGATGCTTTACCTCGCGGTAGTTGGAAATCTGATTACGAACATTGGCGCCCTTCGTAACGGCGGCAACCAATCGGGGGGAAATGGATTTCACTTCTCAGGCTATGGTTTGGCCGTGGCAAACAATCGTGTCGAAAACACGACTCGAGGTGAACATGGCATGCGAATCCAAGGGGCAAAATATTCGGTCTTCTCCTCGAATACGATTCTGAATCCCGATCGAATTCGGCATGCCCTTACTCTTCGAGGTTTTGAAGATGTGACCAAAGCTTCCGAATTTAACGTGATTGAGAATAATAAATTATCCTCCGATCACGCCTGGACAGTCTTTGTAGGTCAGAGCAACTGCGACGGAATTACGGCGAAGCAAGTGGTCCAAGATACGCTTCTTGTTCAAAACGATGTGACCTCCAAAGAAGGGGCAACGAATGTGGCCATCAACTTCTCAGGCCGAAGATCCATGATTCTCGGCAACCTCGTACGCACTCCCGCCATGGGAGCGGGCATCGCTGTCACAGCAAATTGTGGAGTGCAAGGCATCGCCCCCGAAAATGTTTCGCTGATCGGCAATCAAGTTGCTCCCATCCAGTAGCTCGGCTAAATCGATACGAATGGAAGCTGATCGCGCTCATAACGTTCGCCTCTACGCTTGGGCTCCCCGGCACGAAGTCGTCTTTGTGCAAGNNGGACTCGCACGCGTGCGAACGGAAAGACATGACGGGGAAAGATCTTTGCTCCTCTTTCTTTCGCAACCCTCGCAGCAAACGGATTTACGCGCGCTTCTTCATTCGCTTTCGAGTGAACTTAGCTCCCCCATCACCTTTCTCGAAAATGACGGCTCGCGTTAATTCGTAAGCTTCGGTTTACCTTTACGATTTTGATTTGACTCTCAGTTCAGCCGCCCTGTGTAATATTTTTGGGGGGAGATTTCTTTACATGATGAATATGGGTCAATCAACTGGTGTTCAAACATCAACGATAAATGACGATCGATCGGGTCTGCTCGGCGAAGCCGTCCAAATTGCGATGGACTGTGCCCATGGATCGCGGCCGTCCAATGAACAACAAGTGAGTCAAGTCCTTGGAAATCTCGTTCGATCCAAATTATTGAGCGCCGATGATTCTTATCGTCTTCGCGACCAATTGATGGATACAACTTCTTTTGAAAATTTGGTGAATGCTCGAATCGAAGTGGCACTACGCCGTCGCGGACTGATGACGGAAACCGCTCTCAAGAACTTGCAAAATCGCATCCAGCACTTGGAAACCAAAGCCGGAAGAGCTTAAGACTCAGTTATTCACGGTAAAGAAATTTAGACCGAGCTTCATCATATCCTTCAACTTCAGCCGGAGAAGAAGCACATCAGAAAGTCGGTCTTCGGCGTAAACGCCTTGGCCGGGCTCGGCAGGAATTGCAAAGAACTGAACGCCCGCGGCTCCCTGGAGCTTACGCACCTGCGCAATATTTTTGAGACGCGCGCTATGGGAGAGCGTCTTATTAGACGTATTCGCTACATAGACGCCTGCAATCCTCTCGAGCGATGTCCCACTAAAATCATCCAGGCAGCCCTGAAAGGTAGAGTCTGACACATTGTCATTGGGCCAAGCGTAAATGAGCACGCTATCAAAGCAGCCTTCGAGCTCCGGTCGTGCGGCCAAATCTCGGAACGCTCTCGTCTGCTTTGACTCCTGCGTATATTCCCGCACGAAGGAGCCGTTGGTTTTCTTCCCACAATAGAGAACAGGTTGAAATTTCAAATCGCCGCGCTCATCGCACATCGATTTCAAAATATTTAAACGAGAAAAGGACTCCGATTCGGTACCATCGAAGAAATCATCCAGCATCACTCTCTTCAACTTGTGATAAGTCTCCGACAAATTTTTCAAAGCGCGAATCCATTCCGGAAAATTCATCTGATGAGGAGGGAAAGGCTTCTTTTTCAAAATCGCAGAAGAGTAAAGAATGAAAGACTGCTCGAAATCATCGTCCTTGGTCATTTCCAACCAACCTGGAACGCTTAACCAATCCTTCGTGGAACTTGAGCGCTTAAGAGCGATGGCATAGCGATTCAATTTCAAATATTTCACCTGAGTGCGAAGCAGAGTCGAATCGATTCCGCCATCCACTTTACGAGGCGGATTTCCAAAGGCGTCGAATGAAATCGTCGTACTGGGGGCTTCAGGCTCTACAGGCGTTTCCTCTTCGGGGTTCTCATCTTCATCGTTGGGAGGAAGCTGGTTCAGCGGTGGAGTATTACCTCGCGCGATCTCGGTCTTCTCCACGCCGCAGGAATTCATCCCGACTGCGCAAAGTATGAAAACGCTCAAAAAGTAGACATTCAAACCGGAGGGTTGCATACGACTCTATTAAGCAATTTCTATGCCGATTCAGTGGTTTATGTGGAAAACCGAATGAAGAAGCAATTCTATGCGAATGATGAGGCCTTGCTCTCACTAGAAGGTGGTAGTAATCTTACTAGTAATACTAATACCAGGAGGTTTTG